>DASXIH010000513.1:0-2439 GCA_036498125.1 Thermoanaerobaculia bacterium | reverse complement strand
ACCGCGCTGGGCGGCGTCGGCCGTGAGTTGCGCGAGCTGCTTTCTAACGGCCGCTTCTTCCTGGACGTCGTCGAGGAATACCTGCCGCGCCGCGGTCGGAACGCGCATCTCCCGCGCCACGCGCTCGGCAACGGATTTCGAGGTCGTCATCGAGTCGATGAAGAACATCCCCTTCGGCAGCGACGTCAGCACCGCCCGCATGACGCGCGGATCGCTCGTCGCGCGGGAGCCCATGTGGTTGTTGACGCCGGCCGCATGCGGAACGGCCGCGATGTCCTCCCGCGTCGTCTGCTCGATCTGCGCATCGGTCATCGCCGTCATCACCGCGTTTTTTCCCGGCGACTGCCGCGGATAATCGAGCGGTTCCATCGGCAAGTGACAGAGCACCTGGAAGCCTGCGTTGTGGAGCTGCTCGGCGAACTCGTGCGCGTGCTGCGCGTTCGGAAGGATCGAGAAGTTCAGGTTCGGATCGATGTGCATCGCCGCATCGAGCGGCTGGTGGTCGAAGCCGACGTCGTCCATGATGAGGACGATGTTGTGTGCCTTGGGGGCGGTTACGAGGTTACGAGGTTGCGGGGTTGCGGGGTGCGGAGCTACCTCGGAACCCCGTAACCTCGTAACCATCGCGGCTTTGTTCACGCGCGTCGCACTCAAATCGACATGCTCGCGAACAAAACGATAAAACACGAACACCACGAACCCGCAGACCGGAATCAGCATCAGCGCCGCGACGGAGCGGAACGAGCTCTGTCGCGGGACCGGCTTCTTTCTCCCCTCCCGACCTGCCATGCAGCGATTTTACGCTGCTTTTTTCGGCGCTACGGTCATGTTCTGGCCGTAGAGCGCGAGGGCTTTCTCCATGATCAGGTCTTCGCGCGGCTCGGCCGGGGCCGACTTGTCCTTCGGCTCGCGGATCGCCTGCGAGGAGAGATCGACGAGAACGTCCGGCTTCACGCCGCCGTCCTTGATCGGCTTCAGGTCGGGCGTCGTGTAGTGCGCCACGGTCATGTAGACGCCGCCGCCGCTCGGGAGTGCGATGAACTTCTGCACGATCGACTTGCCGTACGTCGTGACGCCGACCGTTTTGCCGCGGCTATTGCCATGAATCGCGGCCGCGAAGATCTCGCCGCCGGCCGCCGTCGACGCGTCGGTGAGGACCTCGACGTCGCCGTCGTACGCCGTGTTCCGGTCAGCCTGCCATTTCTTCATGTCGACCTTGCGGCCTTCGAGCGACGTGATCAGGCCGCTGGTCAGGAGGTCGTCCGCCGAGGCGATCGCTTCGTCGACGTCGCCCGCGGCGTTGCCGCGCACGTCGACGATCAGCTTACGCGTCCCCGCCTTGCGCACGTTGTCGAGCGCCGCGCGGAACTGCCCCTCGGTTCCCTTGTCGAAGTACGGGATCGTGATCACGGCGACGTTGCCGAACTGCTTGGTCGTGACGTTCACCGGATGGAAGTTCGCGTGATCGAGCTTGAACGGCTCGCGCTTGGTCTGTCCGCCGTGCAGGACCGACAGCTCGACCGGATGAGCCGCGGCGAGGGCGTTCTTCATCTGCCAGACCGCCATCTTCGTCGTCGACTTGCCGTCGATCTTGTCGATGAAGTCGCCGCGCTCGACGCCCGCTTTCGCGGCCGGAGAGCCGGGCACCGCCGAGATCACGTACGCGTAGCCGAAGCGGCGGCTGACCACGAGGCCGGTGCCGTTGTCGTCGGTCTCGGCGTAGCTCTTGTACGTCGCCATCTGCGCGGGCGGCACGTAGTAGCTGAATTCGTCGATCGCGTCGGTGACGCCGCTGAACGCGCCGTCGAGCAGCTGATCGGAGGTGACGGCCTCGACGTAGTTGCTGCGGACGAGGTCGAACACTTCCGTGAAGATGCTGAGCGGGCGGTAGATGCTAGTTTTCGAGGATGCCTGTCCGAACAGCGCCCCGCCGAGGAGCGTCATCAGGAACGCGACCGAGATCGTAAGGAATGCGATTTTCTTCTTCGTCATATTCTTCTCACCGCAGCCATTTCTGCGGATCTTCGGGGCGATTGTCCTGCCGGATCTCGAAATAGAGGTAGGCCGGCGGCGTCTCTTCGCTCTCTGCCGTTCCTGCAATCGTCTGGCCCGCCGCGATGCGGTCGCCCGCAGCCACGGAAGCCGACTTCAGGTTGCCATAGAGCGAAAACACCCGGTGGCCGTGATCGAGAATGATCAAGTTGCCATATCCCTTGAACCACTGCGAAAAAAGAACTGTTCCACTGAATACTGCACGAACCGGGGCACCAGCGGCTGTTTCGATTTTGATTCCGTTATTCGTCGTGAAGGTGTCGAATTTCGGGTTCCGCTGCCGTCCGAAGCGTTCCACGACCTTGCCGGCAGCCGGCCACGGCAGCGCCCCCTGGATGGTCCTGATGTCGAACGACCCGGTGCCTCCCGCCCTCTCCTGCTTCGAGA
>DASXIH010000512.1:0-17904 GCA_036498125.1 Thermoanaerobaculia bacterium | reverse complement strand
TCGAGCGCCCAGCCGCGGACCGGCGTGATGTGCGCGTTCAGGTTGATCGGCGGCGAGACCGGCGACGACGGAATCTGGCCGCACAACGTGCCGTACAGGACCGCGTCGCGCTTCGGCTCGTCGAGATAGCCGAACGGCTTGTCGGTCGAGTCGGCGTTGAAGATCTGGATCTGCCGGCGGCCGATGAGCCGCGAGATGTTCTTCGTGTCGGTCGCGCGCACTTCGAGGAGATGGACGCCGTCGAGAATGCGCGTCGTGTCGATGTTCGCGATGAAGCCGGAGAAGATCGAGGCGGGGAAGTCGGGGAACGTGTTGGCGACGTCCGGACGCGGGTCACCGTAGATCGCCGACTGCGAGATCAGTCCGTCGATGTAGACGTCCACTTCGCGGATGCCGTCCGTATCGGTCGCCCAGCCGACGACCGGGAAAGAGCTCGTGGCGTTGTAGATGCCCGCTCCATCCGGAATGTCGAGGAACCCGAACGGCGACTGGTTGAGCGTGTTGTCGACGTTGATCGTGCGCCGGCCGAACTCGATCGACTGGCCGTCGGTCGTGTACGCCTTCAGCGAGACCGTGTGCGGGCCGTTGGAGTAGCGGCTCGCCAGGAACCCGACCTGGAAGCCGGGGGAGGCGTTCTGAATCCCGGGATACTGCGGCGTGTACTGCTCCACCACGTCGATCCGCGGGAGGCCCATGTTGACGTTGTATTGGAACGCGTCGTCGACATAGAGCTCGATCCGGGACAGCTGCTGAACGTCATACGCCCAGCCCTTGACGAGCACCACGCCCGACTGCACGACGTTCGGGTCGGGCAGATCGACAGTGCCAACGAAACCGGTCGGCTGTGACTGAGCGACCGCAACCGCCGCGATCAGCGACGCGCACGTGAGAACAAGGCCGCGGGTAACCCATCTCCACATAACCCAACCTCCACACAACCCGAGCTTTGCCTGAGTTTATACTAAGCAAGGTGAGCTCTTCAAATATCAGTGTGTTGGGGAGCGTCGCCCCCTCGCTCGAAGACGTCCGGAAAGCGGCGGACCGGATCCGGCCGTACGTCCACCGCACCCCCCTCCTCCCCTCCCACTCCCTCTCGGAGCGGATCGGCGTCGAGGTCCGGCTCAAGTGCGAAAACCTCCAGCGCGCCGGGTCGTTCAAGGTCCGCGGGGCGATGAACGCGCTCCTGCAGATCCTGGAGGCGGACCGCAGCCGCGGCGTGGTCGCGTTTTCCTCCGGGAATCACGCCCAGGGGGTGGCCCTCGCCGCGAGACTCCTCGGCATGCCCGCGACCATCGTCATGCCGGAGAACTCGGTGCAGTCGAAGGTCGACGCGACGAAAGCGTACGGAGCCGCGGTCGTGACCGCCGGTGTGACCGCCGCCACCCGCGACACGGTCGCCCGGGAGATCGCCGAGAAGAACGGCGCCTCGGTCATCCCGCCGTTCGATGACGAGCGGATCATCGCCGGCGCGGGGACGGTCGGCGTCGAGATCGCCACCGAGTGGCCCGACGTAACCACCATTGTGACGCCGCTCGGCGGCGGCGGCCTCCTCTCCGGCACCGCGCTCGCCGCGACATCCATCAACTCCGCAATCGACGTCTTCGGCGTCGAGCCGGCCGCCGGCAACGACGGCGAACAGTCGTTTCACACCGGCTCGATCGTGACCATCGACCCGCCGAACACCATCGCCGACGGCGCGCGGACGCTCTCCATCGGCAAGCGCAACTTCGCGATCATCCGCGAGCGGGTGAAGGACGTCGTCAGCGTCCCCGACGATCTGCTCCTCGACGTGACGAAGTGGTCGATGTACCGGACCAAGCTCGTCATCGAGCCGACCGGCGCCCTCGGCCTCGCCGCGCTCATCGCCGGAAAGATCAAGCCCCGCGGCCCGGTCGCCGTCGTGATCAGCGGCGGAAACCTGGATTTCCAGTTGCTTTGCCGCTGAAGCATGTCCGGCTCATTATTCGACGACGCATCGTTCGAGCCTCCCCAGCGCGCTGACGCCCCCCTTCCCGAACGGCTGCGGCCGGCATCGCTCGACGAGATCGTCGGGCTCGAAGACATCCTCGCGCCGGGGCGGTTCCTGCGAAACGCCATCGAGAACGACCGCATCCCCTCCATGATCTTCTGGGGCCCGCCGGGATCGGGAAAGACGACGCTGGCGCGCATCATCGCGCGCACGACGCGGGCGCGCTTCGTCACCTTCTCCGCGACGTCGACCGGCATCAAAGAGATCAAGACACTGATGGAGGAGGCGCGCCGCGCCCGCGCCGCCCGCGGATCGAAGACCATCGTCTTCATCGACGAGATCCACCGCTTCAACAAAGCGCAGCAGGACGCGTTTCTGCCGTATGTCGAGGCGGGCGACATCGTCCTGATCGGCGCGACGACCGAGAACCCCTCGTTCGAGGTCAACTCGGCGCTCCTCTCGCGCAGCAAAGTCGTGGTCATCCCGCAGCTCGAGCGCGCCGAAGTCCTGACCATCCTGCGGCGCGCCATCGAGGAGCCGACGGTCAAGCAGCTCGGGATCGAGCTCACCGATGACGCGCTCGACTTCATGGCCGCCACGTCGGCGGGCGACGCGCGGCAGGCGCTCAACTCGCTGCAGCTCGTCGTCGAGACAGGGCGGCGCGAGGACAACCCGATCGACGTCACCAAAGTGAAGTCGATCCTGCAGCGCCGCTCGCTCATGTACGACAAGAGCGGCGAAGAGCACTACAACATCATCTCCGCGCTCCATAAATCGCTGCGGAACGGCGACGCCGACGCTGCGGTGTACTGGCTCGTCCGGATGCTCGAAGGGGGCGAAGACCCGCTCTACATCGCGCGGCGCCTCGTCCGCGCCGCGAGCGAAGACATCGGCAACGCCGACCCGAACGCGCTCGTCTTCGCGATCGCCGTCCAGCAGACCGTCCACTTCCTCGGCATGCCAGAAGCGGGCGTCGCTCTCGCGCAACTCGTCGCGTACCTGACCGCCGCGCCGAAGTCGAACGCCGCCTACGTTGGCTACGGCGAGGCCGTGCGCGAAGTGCGGCAGGGCGACAACCCGCCCGTCCCGCTCCACATCCGCAACGCCCCGACGCGCCTCATGAAAGACCTCGGCTACGGCCGCGGCTACGAGTACGCCCACGACCACGAAGACCAGACCGCCGCGATGGAGTGCCTCCCCGAGTCGCTAGCCGATCGCCGGTTCTACGAGCCGAAGGACATCGGATTCGAGAAAGAGATCCGCGAGCGCCTCGAGAAGATGCGGAAGGCGCGAGGAAAGGTGTAGGGGCCGGCTCTCAGCCGGCCCGGGCAGGCTAAGAGCCTGCCCCTACACGCAGCGGCGCCGGCTTCCGATCCAGCCCCAGGTTCACGTAGACCACTTGCGCATCGGTCACGAGGACCTTGGCGGTCGGGTCGCTGCCGCGGATGGCCTCCACCACGACTTTCACCGTGATGGAGGTGTTTCCGATGCGGGTCGTCTCGGTCCAGAAACTGACGAGGTCACCGACGAAGACCGGCTCGTGGAACACGATCTTGTCCATCGAGACCGTGACCATCTGACGCGAACCTTGCCGGCGCGCTTCGATCGCGCCGGCCTGGTCGATGTAGCTCAGAATCACTCCGCCGAAGATGGTGCCGTGCGCGTTCGTGTCGCGCGGCATCATCAGCACGCGGATCGCGGGCTCGTTCCACTTCGGCCCGTACGGCTCGCTCACGACTGCTGATCGTTCTGCTGCTGTCCCTGCGTCAGCACCCGATCGTTGATGTCGATCGCCGAATCCTTGCGGAGACGCTGCAGGAGCGACGTGCGCAGATTGCGCGCGTCACGCTGCCGCATGTTGTCCATGAACGCAGGAATCGTCTTCGCGAGCTCGTCGGGAGAGATCTTCTTCTGCTCCGTCACCTGGAAGACGACCGCGCCGTCGCCGGCGACGATCGGTCCCTTCACCACGCCCGGAGGCGTGGTCATCGCGGCGTTGACGAGCGCACTCGTGTCGCCCGGGATGCCCGAGATGTAGCCCTGCCGGTTGACCGTCGTATCGGCGGCGGTCAGTCCGACCTTCGCCGCGACGGCGTCGACGTTCGGCGCGCCGGCAATCGCCGCCGCGAGGTGCTGCTGCGCGAGAGTGCGCGCCTTCGCCAGCTTGGCGTCGTTCGTCACGCGCTCGCGGATGTCTTCAAGCGGAGAAACGCCCGCCGCGCGGATGCCTTCGACGTACGCGATGGCGGGACCGCGCTGCGTGCCGATCACGTCGCTGATGTCGCCCTGCTTGGCGCTGAACGCCCAGGTCGCGAGCGCCTGGTTCGCGCCGAGGCCCGGCATCATCTCGCCCTTCGCAAACCACTGCGTGTCGTTCGAGCTGACCTTGTCGTTCGCGTAAGCCGCGAACTCCGCCGGCGTCGCCGGCTTCTTCGTCTTCATCTGCGCGGCGACCTTGTTGATCTCGTCCTGCGCCTGATCCTTCGCCATCTGCATCGCGACCTGGGCCGCGATCTGCGGGCGCATCTCCTCATACGAGCGCGCCCCGGCCGGACGCCGCTCCAGAACCTTGATGATGTGGTAGCCGAACTCCTTCGAGCGGATCGGCTCGCTGATCGTGTTCAGCGGGACCGAGAACGCCGCCTGGTCGAACGGCTCGACCGTCGTGCCGCGGTCCACCCAACCCATGTCGCCGCCGTTGCCGGCCGACGACGGATCGCCCGAGTTCGCCTTCGCGAGCGCCGCGAAGTCGCCGCCGGCGCGGAGCTGCTTCACCAGCGCGTCGGCCTTCGCCTTCGCCGCCGCGTCTTCCGCGGGCGAGGCAACCTTGATCAGGATGTGAAGGATGTGCGCCTGCTCGGGATGCGCGAATTCAGTGGCCTTCCCGGCGTCGTACTTCGCGCGGATCTTGTCTTCCGGCGCGACGATCTGCGAGCGGATGCGCGACATGTCGGAGACGAGGTACTTCAGGTCGCGCTGCTCGCCGTGTGCGTACTTCTCCTGGTTCGCCTTGTAGAACGCGTCGACCTCGGCCGGCGTGACGCTGACGTTCGCCATCTCGCGCGACGCCGAGTAGAGCGCGTAGCGGATCTTGGCGCTCTCCGCCGTCCGTTTGTACTCGTCCTCGGCCGCTTTCGGCGAGACGACGACGGAGTTCGCCAAGGCGCTCTCCATCTTCTCGATCGTGATCTCCCGTGCGAGGTCGTCCTCGAAATCGGCCGCCGTCTGGTAGCCGACCTGATGGATGTAGCGCTCGTAGATCTCCGTGCCGACGAACTTCCCGTTCGGGTTGAGCATCGGGAGCGAGAGGATCTTCTTCTGCACCTCGTCCGGCGTGGCGGTCAGATGGAGCTTCGCCGCCTGCTGGAGCATGAGGCGCTGATCGACGAGCGACTCGAGGACCTGGCGCGGAACGCCCATCTGGTTTTCGAGCTGCTGCGTGAACTGGTCCCCGTACATCCGCCGGTAGTTCTCCTCGGCGAAGTAGAGGGCGCGGTTGTACTCGGCGAACGTGATCGTGTCGCCGTTCACACGCGCTGCGTACGACCGGCCCTGCGTGGTGCGCTCCTGCGCACCGCCGAGGCCCATGTCGACGTAAACGAAACCGATGATGAAAGCCGCCACGACCGCGAGAAGGATCCACTTGAGATGGTGGAAGCTTTCGCGCATTGACTTGAGCATGTATTACTACCTTTCGGGGGGTTACAGGCGTTGGGAAAAACGCGGCAGTGTACTTGGAACTTCCAGGCACGGGCAAGCCGGCCCTATGCTATAAGCCATTGATTCTGCATGGCGCGGAAGAACGCTGCGAGTAGCGACAACATCGACTGGTACCTGATCTCGATCGATCGGCTGAAAAAGATCGGGCTGGTGGTGTTCCTCGTCCTCTTGGGCGCCGGCATCTGGTTCTACGTCAGCCACGAGCGCGGAAACCCGCGGACCATCGCGGAAGGGGCAATCGCCGACGCCCGGCAAGCTCTCAATTCACTCGCCTCGTCAAAAGATTTCAGCGTCCACCGCGCCGAGTTCGACCGGGCGCAGAAAAAGCTCGACGACGCGTCCAACCTCTTCAACGGAAAGAAGTACCAGGAGGCGCAGGCCGCGGCCTTCGAGTCGCAGACCATCAGCCGGACCGCCGCCAGCGGCGGGAGCGAGCAGGAAAACGACGCCCGCTTCCTGACGCTCGAGGGCGACGTCGAGTACCAGAAGGGCTCGTCCGGAGACTGGCTCCGCGCCGACCTCCGGACGCCGCTCGTCAACGGCGACTGGGTGAAGACGCACGACAGCGCCTCGGCCGAGCTGATGTTCCAGAACGGCTCGCTCTACACCATCGGACCGAACGCCCTGCTCGAGATCTACTCGACCATCAACGCGCAGACCGCGCGGAAGACGAACTCCGTCCAGATGAAGTTCGGGTCGGTCGAAGTCGCGACCGTCAACGACCAGTCGACCGTCCGGACGCCGGGAAGCCAGGTCGTGGTCGACTCCGAGTCGACGACGCAGGTCGGCGTCAACAAGGCGGACGCCCAGACTTCGATCATGGCGGTCCGCGGCAGCGCGAGCGTCGCTCCGGCCGCCGGCGGCGAGGCGGTGAAGCTCACGGCCGGCGACAAACTGAACGCCACCAGCGTCGGGGCTCTCGGGACCGTGAAGAAGCTCCTGATGCCGCCGGCGCTCTCCAATCCGCCGGACAACCAGGTCTTCTCCATCGCGCTCGACACCCAGATCAGCTTCCAGTGGCAGGCGCAGCCCGGCGCGGTCGCCTACCAGCTGCAGGTCTCTCGGTCGCGGCTCTTCTCGACGCTCGAGATCAACTCCCGCCGGACGAAGCTCGAAGCGACGGCCAAGGTCGAGTCGGAGGGGATCTTCTACTGGCGCGTGGCGTCGATCGGCGCCGACGGCGACCTTGGCCCCTTCTCCCCCTTCCGCCGGTTCCGGGTGAGCGGCAGCGGCAAGAGCGCCTCGTCCGCCACCGGCGACACCCAGCCGCCGCCGTTGACGTTGAAAGCGCCGTTCAACATCGGCGGACAGTTCTACATCATCGAAGGCCAGACCGAGCCGGGGGCGACCGTATTCGTCAACGACGAGGAAGCCGACGTCGAAACCAGCGGCCACTTCAAGAAGCTCGTCAGCTTCAACAAGGTCGGACAGAATACGGTCATCGTGAAGGCGGTCGACGCCGCCGGAAACCAGACCGTGAAGTCTCAGGTAGTGTTGGTAGAAGAATGATCCGAGCGCAGGGCAGCACTCTTGCAGCCCGCGAATCGAACTCAATAAGAAGGAAGCCCGCAAAGCAATGGCAGTGAAGTCCCTCCTCTCGATGTTCTCGAACGATCTCGCGATCGATCTCGGGACAGCGAACACTCTCGTCTACGCCAAGAACAAAGGGATCGTGGTCCGCGAACCGTCCATCGTCGCGGTCAACAAGATCAACAACAACGTCGAAGCCGTCGGCAAGGAAGCGAAGGAGATGCTCGGCCGCACGCCGGGCAACATCGTCGCCATCCGTCCGATGAAAGACGGCGTCATCGCCGACTTCGAAGTGACCGAGAAGATGATCAAGTACTTCATCGAGAAGGCGCACGGACGCCGATTTCTCGTGAAGCCGCGGATCGTCATCTCCGTACCGTCGGAGATCACGCAGGTCGAAAAGCGCGCCGTCAAAGACTCCGCGCTCCGGGCGGGCGCGACCGAGGTCTACCTGATCGAGCAGGCGATGGCGGCCGCGATCGGCGCCGGACTCCCGATCACCGACCCGACCGGCAACATGATCGTCGACATCGGCGGCGGCACCACCGACGTCGCGGTGATCTCGCTGGCGGGCATCGTCTACTCCCGCTCGGTTCGCGTCGCCGGCAACGAAATGGACGACGCGATCATTCAGTACATCAAGCGGAAGTACAACCTGCTCATCGGCGAGCGGACGGCGGAGCAGATCAAGATGGAGATCGGCTCGGCGTTCCCGCTCGACGACGAGATGACGATGGAGATCAAGGGGCGCGACCTCGTCGAGGGCGTGCCGAAAACGCTCGTCGTCAGCGACGAAGAGATCCGCGAGGCGCTCAGCGAGACGGTCGCCACGATCGTCGAAGCCGTCCGCGTCGCCCTCGAGCGCACCCCGCCCGAGCTCTCCGCCGACATCATGGACAAAGGCATCATCATCGCCGGCGGCGGCTCGATGCTGAAGAACCTCGACAGGCGCCTCCGCGAAGAAACCGGCCTCCCCGTCACGCTCGCCGAGGATCCCCTCGCGTGCGTCGCGCTCGGGACCGGCCAGATGCTCACCGATTTCAACCTGCTCAGAAAGATTTCGATCGAATAGCCTACTGGCGTAAATTCTGCTGAGTCCCCCGTCGTAAAAATGGCTGCACCAGTCGACGTCATCCCCCGAAGGCCAACGCTTCTCTTCATCGTCGTCCTGGCGTTGCTCTTCGTGTTGATGAGCCTCAGCACGCGGACGCGCTACGTCGGCGAGACCCGGACGCTCTTCGAGCGCACCGTGATGATGGTCTTCTCGCCCGTCCCGAAGCTCGTGAACTGGGTCGGCGGTACCGGTTCCGACATGTACCACGGCTACCTCGACATGCGCCGCAGCGTCGCGGAAAACGTGGCCCTGCACCACAAAGTTGCCGATCTGACGGCCGAGAACCTCAAGCTCCGCCAGACTGACTCCGACCTTCGCCGCCTCCGCGCCCTCCTCGGCTACTCAGAGCAGTTCCAGCTCCAGACCACCATGGCCGAGGCGATCATGCTCGACACCTCCGGACGCTTCAAATCGATGGTCCTCGACCGCGGCTCCGCCGCCGGCATCGGCGTCAATGACGCCGTCGTCAACGCCAACGGACTGATCGGCCGCGTCGTCCTCACCACCAACGACATGGCGAAAGTCCAGCTCGTGATCGACAACAACTGCTCCGTCGGCGTGCTGTTGGAACGGACCCGGCGACAGGGCGTACTGCGCGGCGACGGCACCCGAAACGCGCAGCTTTACGACATCCCGTCGCTCGCCGACGTCCAGCCGGGCGACCAGGTCCTCACCGCGGGGATCGACGGGATCTACCCGAAGGGCATCCCGGTCGGAACGGTCGTCAGCGCGGAAAAGGGTCCGGAGCTCTTCAAGAACATCCTCGTGAAACCGAGCGTCGACTTCGGGTCGATCGAAGAGGTGATCATCATTCATAGCCGCCAGGTCCCGAGCGCGGTGCAGGGGTACACGCCGTGAGGTGGCTCCGTTACGTCATCGGACTGCTCCTCGCGCTGACGCTGCACTCGCTGCTCGACAGCTTCTTCCCGAACGCGCTCGCGTTCTTCAATCCGTACGTGATCCTCGTCGTCTACTACTCGATGGGCGGCAACGTCCTCGGCGCGATCGTGGCGGGCGTCGTCGCCGGCTTCGTGCAGGACGCCTTCTCCGGCGCGATCTTCGGCCTGCACGCCTTCTCGCTCACCGTCTGCGCGTACGCCGTCGCGACGATCAACTCGCGGCTCGTGCTCCGCGGCACCATGTTCTTCACGGCGTGCCTCGGCGGCGCGGTCATCGTGAACGAGCTGGTGATCTACATCCTCGTCAATGTTCTCTTGAGACAAAAAGTGGAGATGTTCGAGCAAGGCCTGCTCGTCAAGACGATCTTCACGCTGCTCTTCGGCGTGTTCGTCTATCAACTGCTTCTTCTGTTCCTCCGCGAGGAGCCAGTCGACGCGACGCAGAGGCCGGCCGGATGGTGAGGGGGTGGCGACATGCGCGTCTATCGTGACGATCAGAAGTTCCTGAACCTCCGCATCAACATCGTGCTGTGGGCGACGGTCGGCGTCTTCGTCTTCCTCGCCGGCTCGTTCTGGTTCGTCCAGGGGCTGCAGGCCGAGAAATACCGCACCCTCTCCGACGCGAACGCCATGCGCGAGCTGGTCATCCCCGCGAAACGCGGGCTGGTCATGGACCGCAACGGAAAGATCCTCGCCGACAACCAGCCGGCCTACGCGCTGGTCGTCGACCGCGTCATTCTCAAGCCGCTGGTGAAGGGCGACAAGACGCACAAGGACAAGCTCTTCACCCTGGTCTGCAGCGTCCTCGGCACCACGCCGCAGCAGCTGCAGGAGCGCTGGGACAAGGCGACCGAGAACGCCATCGGCTTGCAGCCGATCACCATCGCCGAGGATCTGACGCTGCAGCAGGTGGCGTCGCTTCAGGCGCAGTCGATGGGCTTCCCGGAGCTGAACGTCAACCCGGTGCAGCGCCGCAACTATCCGTACGACACCATGGCGGCGCACACGCTCGGCTTCATCGGCGAGGCGACGGAGAAAGACCTCGCCACGCGCAAGGACCTCAAGCTCGGAGACCTCATCGGCAAACGGGGCGTGGAGCTGATGTACGACGACCGGCTTCGCGGTAAGGACGGCGCGCAGTACTGGGAGTACGACAGCCACGGCCGGCGCCTCGGCGAATACCGGCCGCTCCGCAAGGAACCCCAGGCCGGCGACAACATCTATCTGACGCTCGATTTCGAGTTGCAGCGCCGCGCCGAGCAGTACTTCATCGAGAACGAGTTCGTCGGCGCCGCCGTCGCGCTCGACCCGCGCAACGGCGAAGTGCTCGCGATGGTGTCGTCGCCCGAGTTCAACCCCAACGTCTACTCGAAGCGCTTCACCACCGACACGTACAAGACCATCGCGTCGAACCCGTTCAAGGTCGAGCTCAATCGCGTCATCCAGGGCCTCTACTCGCCGGGATCCGTCTTCAAGACCGTCATGGCGGCGGCAGGACTGGCCACCGGCAAGATCGACCCGAGCACCAGTTTCTCCTGCGGCGGCAGCGGCGTCTTCTTCGGCCGCCGGTTCCGCTGCTGGGAGAAGAACGGCCACGGCGACGTGAACGTCGAGCGCGCGCTCAAAGTCTCCTGCGACATCTTCTTCTACAACACCGGCGCGCGCCTCGGCGTCGACGCCATTTCGGAGTACGCCCACGACCTCGGCTTCGGCCAGATCACGCAGGTCGACCTCGACGGTGAGAAGGCGGGCATCGTCCCGTCGACGAAATGGGCCGAGGAGAAGCAGCACCGCAAGTGGTACCCGTCCGAGACCGTTTCGGTCGCCATCGGACAGGGCCCGCTGATCGTCACGCCGCTGCAGGTCGCCGTCATGATGGGCGCGATCGCGAACGGCGGCACGGTCTACCGGCCGCACGTCCTGCGGCTCATCGAGCACACGAACCCGGACGGCAGCGTCACGCGCTACCGCGCGCCGGCGCAGGCATTGCGGCAGACGAAGTTCCCGCCGAGCGTGCTCGAGCACGTCCGCAACGGGCTCTGGAAAGTCGTCAACGAAGAGGGCGGAACCGGCGGCAACGCCCGCATCTCCGGCCTCGACATCAGCGGCAAGACCGGCACGGTGCAGGTCATCGCGCAGAGCGGCTGGTTCAGCACCGCCGGCCTGCCGTTCATGCAGCGCGACCACGCCTGGTTCGCGTCGTATGCGAAGAAAGAAGATCCGCAGATGGTGGTCGTGGTCTTCGTCGAGCACGCCGGCGCGCACGGCGGTACCGACTCCGCGCCGCTCGCGAAGATGCTCTACCAGGCCCGCTTCCAGGATGAGGGGACCAACGCGCGCCTGAACCTCTCCGACCCCGAGGTGCTGGAACAGATCAAGGAAGGAAAACTGCCGCAGCCGGGCGTGGCGCCGAAAGAGCCGGCGCAGCCGGCGAACAGCGCGCTCGGCCACTAGGCCGATACTCATAGGACATTAATGATCGACCGCCGTCTACTCCCGAGTCTCGACCTCAACTTCCTCGGCACCGCGCTGATCATCGCGGCGGTCGGCTGCATGCTGGTCTACAGCGCCACGTTCTACAGCGACCCCACCGGGGTCCCGCTCAACACCTTCCACAAGCAGGTGCTCTGGATGTCGATCGGCATCGTGCTGATGGTGATCTTCACCTTCGTCGACTACCACGTCCTCTTCGACGTCGCCCCGATCCTCTACGGCATCGGCGTCACGCTCCTGGCCTATCTATTGGTGTGGGGCAAGGCGACGGCGCACGTCCACTCGTGGATCCGCATCGGCGGCTTTCAGTTCCAGCCGTCGGAGTTCATGAAGGTCTTCACGGCGCTGATGCTCGCCAAGTTCTTCGACTCGAACGACCGCGCGTACCTGAACTTCCGGACGTTCGTCATCGCGATGGCGATCATCGGCCTCCCGGTCTGCCTCATCTTCCTCGAGCCGGACCTCGGCACTTCCGCGAGCTTCGCGCCGCTGGTCGGCGTCGCGATGTTCTTCGGCGGCATCCGCTGGCGCGTCTGGATCGCGATGATCCTCATCGCGCTCGTCCTGCTCCCGGGCCTCTACTTCTTCGCGCTGAAAGGCTACCAGCGCGAGCGCGTCATGATCTTCCTCAACCCGGAGCGCGACCCCCTCGGCTCCGGCTACCAGGTGACGCAAGCCAAGATCGCCATCGGCTCCGGCGGCATCCACGGCAAAGGCTTCACCCAGGGCACGCAGGCGAAGTACGGCTACCTGCCCGCGCGACACACCGACTTCATCTTCGCCGTCCTCGGCGAGGAGTGGGGCTTCATCGGCGTCACCATCCTCCTCGGCCTCTATCTCTTCTTCATCTTCCAGGCGCTGACGATGGCGAAGCACGCCCGGGACCGCGGCGGCACATTCCTCGTCATCTGCCTCATCTCGTTCTTCATCTTCCACATCCTGATCAACATCTCGATGCAGATCGGGGTCTTGCCAACGACCGGCATCCCGCTGCCGCTCGTCTCGTACGGCGGCTCGTCGACGATGATGTTTTTCATCGCGGTGGGTTTGATGTTGAATGTGGATATGCGGCGGTTCGTGAATACGTGACGAAGTAGAAACCGTGGGTAGGGAATGTGAAGGCAGACGCCACTCCTGTTTGTGACCCCACTCACACCGATCAAGCTCGTCCGTCCGACTCCTGCGGAACACCGTACGCAATTCGCGGACGCGCTGCAGAAGCTAAAGCAGGTCGCGGCGGCCGAGCAAAGCGTCGGAGAGCACCTTGGGAAGCATGTTCGGGCTCTTGTCGATGCACTCGATCGGACGAAAGCCGAGCGTCTCCGATGCTACAGCTCTTTCACGCCGCCGCGGCTCGTCGCGGCATGCAAATCGGGCGATCTCGTTCCGTTCTTCGGCTCAGGTATTTCCATCGCGGCTGGGATTCCGTCGTGGGGCGGACTACTGGAACGCCTCGGCATCGCAAGCGACTATCTATCCGACCCTCAGGTCGAGAATGATCCGCTCACCCAGGCGGAGCTGTTGGCTCATCGCGCAGGTGCGGATGCGCTGCAGCAGGAGCTTCGCGATCTCACCAAGCGCGTCACGCTTCCCACGGTCGCGCATCGTCTCCTGGCGCTAATGCGTCTTCCGGTTTACATCACCACGAACTACGACTCGTTGCTTGAAGAGGCTTGGAGAAGCGAATGGAACGAAGAGATCAGGGTTGTTACGAACGACCTCGACATTCTCGAATTGAAGCTCGATAACGCCACGGAACTCCCGTTACGTGTTCTCGACACGAAGAAAAAAGAGACGCGGCCGAGCATCCTGATCAAGCTTCACGGCGACGCTAAGTCGGAATCGAATCATCTGATCCTGGCGCGCAGCGACTACCGCCGTCACTACCGCAGCAACCCGGAGCTCTTCCGCCTTGTACAGCGGCTGATGCTTTCGGGCGTCACGTTCTTCGTGGGTTTCAGCCACCGGGATCCCGAAGCATCTCGCTTGGTCGAAGACGTAGTCTACGAATACGAAGTTCGCGGCGGAGCGCACCCTCCCACATTGTACAGCCTCCAGTTCGACATGCGTCTCCGGACTCCGGAAGTGTTTGCGGCGCGCGGGATCGTGGCTCTCCGTCCCACGACGGTGCTCACCGCCGGCACTCCTGCCGAAGCTCGGTCCGTGGCCGTGGCGATCGAGCTCGCGGAGTTGTCTGTCGCCGCCGACGGTGACGATCACGAATGCGTCGATCTGGCGAAGGACATCGAAGCGGCCGCGGATGCGATCGCCACAACCGTCAAGAGCTCCCTCGATCTGCTGGCGGCGCGGAAAGGCCAAATCGAGAGTGACCTGAGCGATCGCACCGCCGTCGAAGCGCACCTCGCGAAACTGGTCACCGAACTAGGCTCCGTCGCGGGTCAGGGTGTCTATGTCACCCTCGCGAACGGCGACATCGCAGGCGTGGCTGCACCAGACGGCCTACGCGCGGATCTGCGAAATGCGCGAAAGAACTTCGCCGATCGCCCCTATTTCCGGCAGGCAAAGACCTTCCGTACGCAGTTCGTTTCCGACGTCATGCCGTCGATCTACAATGGCCACGGCACGGTGTTCTTCTGCGTGCCTCTCGGCGATCAGCAATCGTTCGGTGGACTGCTCTTCGCGGCATGCCAGCCCGGCGCGTGGGAACTGCCTGTGACGTTGCGCGACCAGCTCGCGCCGCGGGATATCGAGTTCGTTCTCGTGGACTCGAATGGCATCGCGATTGTTCCGTCGCTCGCGGCGTTGCGTGCGCAGGACTCGAAGAGTCATCCCGCAGGTGAAAAAGACGAAAAAAACATGGGCTTTCCATTTACGAGTCTGCGCGATTACTCGCAGCGAGACCGTCACGTCGCACACATCACCGAAAACATCGTGCCGGTGGGCATTGACGACGATATCCACGAGGTATCTTCCGACCTACACCTCTTCTCAATGGTTGCTTCCGTCAGACATACGCGCTGGAAACTGGCGCTCTCGCGATACGTTCCGTCGAGGCCGAAAACCTGAGCAGGGCGTCCGCTTCCCTTGTCTCATGCTTGACATACGCCCCCGATGCCCGAAGAACTGATCGCGCAGAGCCTCGAAACCGCCAATTACTCGAAGCGCAAGATCCTCGAGGCGTACCTCAACGACATCTACCTCGGCCGCTGCCGCTCGTCTCGTACGGCGGCTCGTCGACGATGATGTTTTTCATTGCGGTGGGATTGATGTTGAATGTGGACATGCGGCGGTTCGTGAATACGTGACGAAGGCACGCAGCCGGGTCTGAATCGCGTGAGGAGTCACGCGTCGAGAGCCGCTGTCGCAGCGCGATGGGCAGCGGTCCTCGCGATCGGCGCCTTCTACGCCTGGCATGGGCGCTTCTTCGTGAACCCCGACGGCGTCGCCTACCTCGACGTCGCCGATACCCTCCTCGCGCGTGGGTGGTTCGCGGCGATCCATACCCATCGCAGCCCGCTCTTCCCGCTGCTGCTCGCCGCCGCGAACCGCGCGCTGCACGTGAGTCCGTATTGGGAGAGCACCGTCGCGCACGGCGTCGCGTTTCTCACCTACTGCGCGGCGTTCGCGGCGCTGGAGTTTCTGCTCGAGCAGCTCGGCAGCGGTCTTCTCGTTCCCATCGCATACGCACTCTTCCTGTGGGGGTGTAACTTCGCGATCGGATGCGGTCCGGGGGCGCTGGGACCCGACCTCCTGGTTGCGGCTGCGATCTTCTTCGCCGCGGCGCTCATCGTGCGCATCGCGGAGGGACGTCGCGGCTGGCTCACGTACGCAGCCCTCGGTGCGACGCTCGGCTTCGGCTACCTCGCCAAGGAGGCCATGCTGTCGATCGGTGCGCTGCTGCTCGTGACTGCCGCCATCGCGGGCGGGCGGCGGGCGGCGGCGCGCCTGGCACTGGCTGCTGCGCTTCTTGCGAGCATCGCCTGCTTCTACGCCGTTCCCCTCTCGCTCAAACTCGGCCGTTTCTCCACCGGCGAGACGTGGCGCTACAACCTCATTTTGTGGGTGGCCTCGTCGGGCCGGCCGATCCACCTGCGTCCGGTCGTGTTTCGCGAGCCGATGATCGTCGCGTATCCCGACGCTGCCGGCCGTGGCACGTACGCCGTGGCCGACGACCAGCGCTATTGGTACGAGGGGATGCGGCCGCGCTTCGATCCGGGCGCGCAGCTCCTCCGCATCCGGCACAGCATCGGCGACTACTCCGAGATCTTCCGGCTGCCGCTGCAATTCGGGCTGCTCGTCGTCTTTCTGGCGCTTCTTTTTGGCTCCCCTGACCGCGTGGCGCCGTTGCGGCGCTATTGGTTTCTGACCATCCCCTCGCTCGCGGTGATGGTGATGTACGCGCTCGTCCTCGTGTTGCCGCGCTACGTCGCGCCGTCGATCATCGTCCTCTGGCTGGGCCTCTTTGCCGGCTTGGGCGCGGAGACGCTGCAGTGCGCCAGGCCGATGCTCGCGGCCGCGGCGGCCGCAGTACTGCTCGCCCTCCTGACCAGCCGGACGACGCTGTCCGAGATCCAGACCCTTCGCCAGCCCGCGACGCATGAAAACTGGCTCGTGGCCGAGCGGCTGCGGCGAGCCGCCTTGCGGCCCGGAGATCACGTCGCTGTCGCGAGCTCACCCTTCTTGAGCTATTGGGCGCGCCTGGCGAAGGTACGGATCGCCGCCGAGGTGATGGATCCGCCGCGCTTCTGGACCGCGGACGAGCCCACGCAAACCGCCGCCATCGCCGCCTTGCACCGCTTCGGCATCCGCGCCATCGTGGCCGCCGACGCGCCGCCGAACGCCCACGCCCCCTGCTTCGAGCGCGTCAACGGCACTTCGTTCCTCGTCTGCGCCCCGTTGCCCGGCGGTTCTTGAATCCGTCACGAATCCATACAATCGGCGACCATGCATCGGATGACGGCTGGAATCCTCGTCACCATCGTTCTCTTTGCCGCGATTGCCGCATACGCCGGGGATGGGACCTCCTCGGATGCGATCGATCGTCTCGAAGCCGTCGCTGATCGTTTTCCTCCGCAAGTGACCTCGGAAAACCGGGAAGAGATCGTACGGCTCTGGAAGTCCGTCGAGCTCGGCCTGCTGCGGTATCGTCACGACCAACCGAAGCCTGACTTCAATGCGGAGCTGATGCTCGGCGAGATCTACCGGCTCGGACACAACCTCGACGTCGAGGACGCGTCGGACAAGGCCATCGCGCACTTCAAGGCTGCGCTGGCGATCGACCCGTCGTCATCGAAGGCCCACATGCTTCTCGGACGGCACCTCACCTACATCGGCGAGTTGAAGGAAGGGCAGCACGAGCTTCTTCTCGCGATCGCCCTCGATCCGCGCGGTGCCGGCGACGTCCGTCTCTTTGACATGGCCCAGAACTGCTACCTGCAGAAGCAATTCGCCCTCGCCGCCTCTTTCGCCGACCGCTTTCTGGCCATTCATCCGCTCGACCCGGCGATGACAGCCATCGCAGCGGCGTCCAAGAAAGTCCTGGCGGGCGGAACTCCCCCCAAAGTGATGACCATCGAAGTTCCGTAGGAAACGAGCGCGACCCTGGCAAAGGCGCTTACGTCAAGCCGCGCCGCGTTTCCTCAGTTCTTCACGAATCACCCGGCGGAGCGTCTTCTCGAGAGACACGGCCTCGCGGCTGTCGATGGAATCCCGCAGCACATTGTTGATCATCGTCTGGTAATTTCCACCGCCCGCGGCGTTTACCTGCTCACGGAACCAATCCAGGATGTCGTCATCGATTCGAATGGTGATGCGCGTCTTCCCTTTCGGAACAGGAACGACCGCACCTCGCTTGGCGTGGCTGAAATCGCCTGCTGCATCGGCTTGGCCTGCCTCGCTGAGATCAGCCTGATGCTGTCGCCACGAAGCGTGTAAACCACAACGACGATTCGTCCGAGGAAGTCCGTCCCCAGTCCGGAACCGCTCCTCCGACGTCGTCTCGTTTCCGTCATCCTGAGCTTGGCGGAGCGGCGAAGCCGCGGAGCGCAGCGAAGGATCTCCGAATGCGCGGCGCGCGGGCTACAAGCAGCGTAGTTTGAGGTCCTTCGCCGTCCTCCCCCTTCGCTTCGCTCAGGGTTCGGCGGCTCAGGATGACGGGTTGTGTGCGCGTCGTCGGTAGGACGCCGTGCTTCCGATAGTTCGCCTTCTTCTTCTCCGGG
>DASXIH010000511.1:0-5983 GCA_036498125.1 Thermoanaerobaculia bacterium | reverse complement strand
CGGCATCACGTGGCACCTGTACGACCGCGAGAATCCTGTCTCCAATGTCGCCCTCGAAAACGCGCTGCTCTATCGTCCGCCGAATTCGAACGACAAGCTGCCCGGCAGCTCTTACCGCGGCGTTACGCGCGTCCGCATCCTCGTCGCCGACGGCTATGTCTGGTTCCTGACGCAGTTCGCGACCGGCGGCGCCGTGCGCACGCTCCTGCTGCGCGCTCCATACGATCAATCGACGGACTGGGGAATCAACGGGACGCTCGAGGCGTGGCGCGGCGACAAGTCGCAGTGGCAGCCGGTCACCGACAGCGTCCTCCCCGACGAGTTCGACGACGGCGAGATCGCGAGCGATCTCTATCCCCCGATCGTCAGCATGTCCGACATCACGCAAGTGCAGGGCGAGCGGTTCGTCGGTCTCCTGCCGTCGGCTTCGCACATCGACTATGTGCTGTCGAATGACCTCGTGAGCTGGACACCCCCGAAACCGCTCCGCTCTTCGGTCCCGTACTTCGCCGACGATCGCGGCTATCCCGGATCGGTCGTCGATCCGACGCTCATCGAGGATGCTTCGAGCACGCTGCATCTCTTCATGGCGTCCGCCGACGGCGACTCCGATCACGGCATCATTCGCGACGGCGTTCGCGACTGTTCCTCGTCGCCTTCGTATCTCGGCCTCGGGATCTACGAAGGGATCGTCGACCTCGCGCCCATCGTGAACACGTCGATCAGCATCACCCCGCGCGCCAATCCTGCGGCGACCGGCGTCGTCGCGTTCGACGTTCGCGTCTCCGCAACGAACGGAACGCAGCCGAATGGCCGCGTCACGCTCTCTGTCGGCGCGTTCACCGCCACGGTTGACGTGAACAACGGCCAGGCCACCGTCTTCGCGCCGCTGAACACCCCTTCGACGTACCCGGTGCACGCCACGTTCACATCGTTCGGTCCCTGGCAGACGAGCAGCACCGACTCGCAGATCACCGTCGTCCAGGGCGCCCCCGCGAAAAAGCGCGCCGTACGGCACTAGAGCGCGCGGACCATCTCGATCTGCCGCACGAGCCTCGTCGCGCCGATGCGGTCGAGGAACGTGTTGATGCCCTCGGCGTCGTCTTCGATGTTCATGATGCGGAGCGATTTGGCGGCGCGGCGGGCCGCCAGGTCGAGCAATGCGCGGCCGAGGCCTTGCCGCCGCGCATTGGGGTGCACGGCGAGCAGCGCGATGTCGCCGTTCGACGGGAAGAGCACCACGATCGCGCGTTCGTCGCCGATCGCGACGTGCGGCTCCGCCGCGCGCTCGATCGAGCGGATCGTGTTCTGCCACGAGGGGCGCATGTCGAAGTACGGCTCATAGTCGCGCAGATGAACGTTCGCAAGCTCACGTAGGAAGGGCTTTAGCCCGTCCGGTCGGGCTGAAGCCCGACCTACGTTTTCGTACTTCCACGACTGCAACCGCCGCGGCTCTTCGAATCCCAGCTCGCGATACAGCGCATGCGCGCGGTGATTCGTCTCGATCACTTCTAGCCAGTAACGCTTCGCCGGCAGCGTCTCGATCGATCGCTGCATGAGCTGCCGCGCGATTCCCTGGCGCCGGTGCGAGATGACGACACCCGTCCCGCTGTTGTACGCATCGTCGCCGTCGAGACAGTTGAAGACGAACCCGACGAGCCGCTCGCCGTCGAACGCGCCGGCGGCGAGATCCGGACGGAACCCGCGCCGCGTCACCAGCCCGCGCAGGTACTCCACCGGGTAGTTCGCCGGGATGTCGTAGTCGCTGAACGCGTCGTTGAACGCCGCCGTGAGCGTCTCGAAGGAAAGACCGGCGAGGTTGCGGATCTCAATCAATGCGCGACGACTTCCGGCGCTTCCTCGCCGACGCCGCGGATCACGTCGTCGACCGTGTCGCCGCCGAGCAGCAGCGCGAACGCGCTGCGCCAGACGCGCGCCATCTCTTCGGCAGACGTGCGAATCAGCGGCACCCCGTTGCGCTCGATCACGAACGCGCCGGCAACCGTGCGTCCGATCTTCCGTCCACCCGATCGCGTGAGCACGTCGTTCGTCTGCTCGGGAGCGCACGCGACGATCGCCCGCGCCTGCGACTCGCCGAAGAGAAGCGCAAGAGCGTCAACGTCATCCGCATGGCCGCCGAGCTCCACGTGACACCCGATGCCTCCCATGGCGCACTCTGCGAGAGCCACCGCGAAGCCGCCGTTCGAAATGTCATGACACGCGCGCAGCAGCCGGTTCTCGTGCAACTGCAGCAGCGTCTCGACCAACGCACGCTCGCGATCGAGATCGACGCGCGGCGGCATCGGTTCCTCGCGCGTCTCGCCGATCAGCACCACGTCGAGTCCCGCTTCCGGAAACCGAAGACCGCAGCCGATGTCCTCGCGCTCGAGGATGCCGACCATCCCAACCGTCGGCGTCGGATGGATCGCCTTCCCCTCGGTCTCGTTGTAGAACGACACATTGCCGCTGACGACGGGAGTGCCGAGGGCGTTGCAGGCATCGCTGATGCCGCGGATGCACTCGGAGAACTGCCACATGATCTCCGGCCGCTCCGGCGACCCGAAGTTGAGACAGTCGGTGATCGCGACGGGACGTCCGCCGCTCGCCGCGATGTTCCGCGCCGCCTCCGCCACCGCCTGTTTGCCCCCTTCGTACGGGTCGTGGAAGCAGTAGAGCGGATTCACGTCCGACGTGATCGCGAGCGCGCGTCCGGTCCCTTTGATCCGGATGATCGCCGCGTCGCGCACCTCGGGCCCGGCGATCGTGTTCGTACGCACGGTCGAGTCGTACTGCTCCCAGATCCAGTGCTTCGAACAGAAGTCAGGCGACGCGAGCATGCGCAGCAGGTCGTCCGTCAACTCCTGATCGGCGACGCGGTCCCGTTGCGGCTGCGCCGGCCGCTCCATCTCGCGCATCGGCCGCTGATATACCGGCGCCTCCGTCGAGATCGGATCGACCGGAATCGTCCCAACCTCTTCGCCATCCCAGAAGAGCCGCACGAACCCGTCGTCGCTCACCTCGCCGATGACCGCCGCGTTGAGGTCCCACTTCTCGAAGATCCGCACGACGTCCCCTTCGCGGCCCTTCTTCGCGACGATGAGCATCCGCTCCTGCGACTCGCTCAGCATGATCTCGTACGGCGTCATGCCGCTCTCGCGCACCGGGACGCGGTCGAGGTGCATGCGAATGCCGGTGCCGGCGCGTCCCGCCATTTCGAACGACGACGAGGTGAGGCCGGCGGCGCCCATGTCCTGAATCCCGACGATCGCATCCCCATCCATGAGCTCGAGGCACGCCTCGAGGAGCAGCTTCTCCGTGAATGGATCGCCGACCTGCACCGTCGGGCGCTTCTCTTCCGACGTCTCGTCGAACTCGGCCGACGCCATCGTCGCGCCGTGGATGCCGTCGCGTCCCGTCTTCGATCCGACATAGATGACCGGATTGCCGACGCCCTCCGCCGTCCCTTTGAAAATCTTCTCGCGCTTCGCGACGCCGAGGGCGAAGACGTTGACGAGGATGTTGCCGTTGTATGAAGAGTGAAACGACGTCTCGCCGCCGACGGTGGGGATGCCGATGCAGTTGCCGTAGCCGGCGATGCCGCGCACGACGCCATCGACCAGGTACTTCATCCGCGGCGCATCGAGCTCGCCGAAGCGGAGCGAGTCGAGGCAGGCGATGGGGCGCGCGCCCATCGTGAAGATGTCGCGCAGGATGCCGCCGACGCCGGTCGCCGCTCCCTGATACGGTTCGATGAACGACGGATGGTTGTGCGACTCCATCTTGAACGCCGCCACCCAGCCGTCGCCGATGTCGATGACGCCCGCGTTTTCGCCCGGTCCCTGCACCACGCGCGGCCCGCTCGTCGGGAACTTGCGGAGGTGTACCCGCGACGACTTGTACGAACAGTGCTCGGACCACATGACCGAGAAGATCCCGAGCTCGAGGTAATTCGGCGCACGCCCGAGGATCTGTTCGATGCGGGAGTACTCGTCAGGGGAGAGCCCGTGCTGGGCGATGACGGTGGGGGTGATGGGTTGCTGCATTTGCGCCGCGATTATGGCGCAGGTGTGTAGGGGCCGGCTCTCAGCCGGCCCCTAGAAAATCAGTGCATCGGCGGAGGACCCGGCTCCCGGTGCTGCGCCGTCGCGGCGGCGACGTACGCATCGAACTTCGCCTTCTGGTCCGGCGTCAGGTACGAGCCGAGCTTCGTGATCAGCGACTCGTGCGCGGCTTTCATCTGGTCCATCGCGGCGTGCGCCTGGATCGCGAGATTGCCGACGGTGCACGCGTCCGGCGACGCGGCGCTCAGCGCTTCATTGAGCTGCTTCTGAGAAGTGCGCGCCTTCGCCATGACGGCCATGGTTGTGGACTCGAGGTCCGACAGCGCGGCCTCCCATGACGCCTTCTGCGCGTCGCTCAGGTTGAGGTACTGCTCGGCGGCGGTGATGTGCTGCCGCATTTCGGCTGCCCCCGGGTGCGGCTGGGCGACGGCGTGATGGGCTGCCGCCGTGGCGAGGAGGAGGGCGATGGAAACGATGATGGCTCTTTTCATGTACGGCTCCTTTCGCTGGTCAAGTTAGTCTCCCCGGCCCCGCGGCACTTCATCGATTCGCAAGGCGTTTGTAAGAAACGTAAAACGTGATTCCACCGCGGTTTGTGCGCGCAAATCGGCTGCTAGACTCGCCGCGTGCGCATCCGATTCCTCCTCGGCGCGGCGACGCTGCTGATCTTCGCGGCGCTGCTCGCCCTCATCCACGTTCAGTGGAACTGGAATGACAGGATCGCCAAGCTCGACGAGGAGCATGAGCGGCGCGTCCTCGAATTCGCGGCGCGCCAGTTCGCGACCGAATTCGACCAGGACGTGGCGAGCGTCATCTCCGGCCTCGAGCGCGGACGGCCAGAGAACCTCTTCCACTCCGCGCGCGACCCGCACCTCATCGCCGGCATTTACGTGGCGCACGACGCCGACCTCGATCAGATCGCGGCGGACGGCTCGCACAAGACCGTCGCGTGGCCGGCGGCGCTCAACGGCGTCCACACGCACATCGAGAAGATGGAACGCATGCGCAGCATGATCGATCCCGACGCGCCGGCGATCGTCCTGCCGATGATGGGGCGCCGCCTGCCGGAGCCGCCGCCTCTGATCCCTCCGCCGCACCCGCCGATCCTGATCGTGCTGCTCGACCGCCCTTACATGACGCAGCACGTCTTTCCCGAGCTCTCTCACCGCCTCGGCAAGGACCTCGACGTCGCCGTTTCCGACGGCCAGTGGGTCATCTATCAGTCGAACGCGAAGTGGAGCGGCAAGAACGCGGAGTCGAGCGAGCCTTTGCTGCGCGACAGCGGCTGGCGCGTGTCGGTGCGGAATCACTGGGGCGCCGTCGACGAGATCGTCGCGCGCATGCGCACGCGCCGCATTTACACGCTCGGCCACGTGATGGGGGTGTTGGTTCTCTGCCTTCTCCTGCTCGCCATCATCGCGCGCCGCGCCGAGCGCCTTCGCCAGCAGCAACTCGAGTTCGTTGCCGGGATGACGCACGAGCTGAACACGCCGCTCGCCGCGCTGCAGGCCGCCGGGCAGAACCTCGCCGACGGCGTCGTGCATGACGACGCGCAGGTCGCGCGCTACGGCGCGATGGTCGCCAAGGAGTCGCGGCGTCTCGGCGACCTCGTCGCGCAGGTCCTCGACTACTCCGGCCTCCAGTCGCGCCAACAGCTCGCCCGCGCGCCGGTCGATGTCGCCGCCGTGATCGTGAGTGCCGTCGATGCCACCCGCTGGCTCGCCGATGAGAAAAAGGTCGACGTGCAAACGACGATCGCTCCCGGCCTCCCGCCCGTCAACGGCAACGCTGAGACGCTCACCCGCGCCGTCCAGAACCTGATCGCGAACGCGATCAGGCATGGTGTGGGGCCGATCACCGTTACCGCTGCGCGCATTGGCGACAAGATCTCCATCACCGTCGAAGACCAGGGGCCCGGCATC
>DASXIH010000510.1:0-7000 GCA_036498125.1 Thermoanaerobaculia bacterium | reverse complement strand
CGGACGTCGGGGTAGGAGCGGGTTACGAGGTTTCGAGGTTTCGGGGTAGAACCGAGGAACCACGCAACCGCGAAACTCCGTAACCGCGAAACCCCGTAACCGCGGTCTCCGTCCGCCGGGAATGTGCTAAATTCGTCCCGGTTTCCACTGGTCCCGGCTTTATGTCCAAACCAGCAGAAAGACACGCAGAGCTCCTCGACCAGATCCTGAAACCGTTCGATCTGAGCCACGACTTCGGGCGGAAGCGCGCCTACGAGGCGGCCATCGACTACGCCCGCCAGAACCTGATCGACGATCCCCACTGCAACGACTTCCTCGCGGCCGCGGCCGAGCGCCTCGGCTTCGCCGCCATCTCCTTCGACACCATCGAGAACCGCGTCAAGGTGCCGAAGAACGCCTGGCTCGACGTCTGGATCAGCGACGAGGACGACGAGGTGGCGTTCACCGGAACGAAGGAGGGGTTGCAGTACATGATCGACCTCCTCAGCCACCTCCGCGACGCCGCCGACCCCGAGCAGCACATCCACCTCGACCGCGGCCTGCTCCCGATGACCGAGAACTCGGCGAACCTGGTCCTCTTCAAGGAAGAGGAGTCGTGGTTCACCGGGACGGCCGGGGAGGGGGCGGGCGACTTCCCGCAGCGCGACATCGACGCGAAGCAGATCTACGCGATCCAGTTCGTCCACTACCCGCCCGACGACCTCCCGATTACGGCGCACAAACTCTACCGCGTCGTCAAAGTCGACGAAGACGACGGCATCTCGCCGACGGTCAAAGAGTTCCCCGAAGGCGCGCAAGACCGCTACTGCAAAGTGACCTTCGTCGCCGACAACGACGAGCGCTTCACCTACAGCTTCCACCTCGACGACCCCGCCGTGAACTACTTCACCCACCGCGAGATCCTCAAGCTCGCAATGCGAACGGTCTAAATTCGCTCGACGTAATTGATCGGCGCGTGGTCCGCGAGGAACTCGGGCGGCTCGAACCACGACTGGTGGTCTAATGTGCCCTTCTTCACATGAAGTAGCTGGACCTGTCCGGCGTGCACATAGCCGAGCTCCGCGGGTGGAACCGTGGTGACGATGTCGTGGCCGTCATCGACGCGGTAAATCGGAATCCGTAACTTGTCGACGAACTCTCGATTGCCGACGAGCGGCGAACCGAACGTGTAAAGCGCACGCGGAGCTATTCGCGATGCGGCGATCGTCGCGAGTGCGGCACCGAGGCTGTGGCCGGAGAAGAAGCAAGGCTTTTCTACCTTGCCAAGTGATTTCGTCACTTCTTCCCAGACTACGTCCAGCGCCTCTTCAAATCCGGTGTGCACGGTAACGCCGTTTCCTAACCGGTCCGGCCGTATCTTCAAATTGGTGAACCAAGCCTGCAGATCGTCTGAGCCTCGGAAGACAAGAGCGGCAAAAGACGGCCCCTCCACGAGAAAGGCCTGCGTGCCTTCCTGGTTGAACGGCTTCACTTCCTTGAGATTGACACGATCGAGGAACTGTTGCCGGCCATCGTCTCGATACACAAGCCGGCACAGCTCCGCCAGCCACATCGCGTTGGCGCGGCTGTAGGCCGTCGCGTCAGGTTCGAACGGCGGGAACTCCCGCGTGAAGAAGTCGTTCGCGTTTCCCGGTTTCAGCAGATCGTTCCAGGTGGTCATGGGCGCCTCCTCTATATATCGGAGTGCCGCAACCAGCCGGATTCCCCCCGCAGTACGTAGGTCGGGCTTCAGCCCGACCAGACGGGCTAAAGCCCGTCCTACGCTAAACCACTTGCGCGCAGAACTTACAGCGCGTGGCCTGGGTCGGAATGGCCGACAGGCACTGCGGGCAATCGCGGGTGTTCGGTGCCTGCGGCTCCGGTTGGCGGCGTAGCGCGTTGAACCACTTCACGACGAGGAAGACGGCGAACGCGACGAGGATGAAGGCGATCAGGTTGTTCACGAACACGCCGTAGTTCAGCGTCGCGGCGCCAGCGGCTTTCGCCTGCGCGAGGGTGTCGAAGTGCTTGCCGTCGAGAGCGAGGAAGTGGTTCGTGAAATCGCTGTGGCCGGTGAGGAGGCCGATCGGGGGCATGAGGATGTCGTCGGTGAACGACTTCACTAGCGTTGCGAACGCCGCTCCGATCACCACGCCGACGGCGAGGTCGAGCACGTTCCCCTTGAGTGCGAACTCCTTGAATTCTTTCAGCATGTTTCCTCCGCCACGCACAGGATAAACTCACTCCCATGATCCGGACGATCGCCGTCATCGGCACCGGGACGATGGGACGCGGGATCGCGTACCTCGCCGCCGTCGCCGGCTATGACACCTTGCTGCACGACAGCGACGCGGCGGCTCTCGACGCGGCGCGCGAGTCGATCGAAGCGACGCTCGCCAAAGGCGTCGAGAAGAAGAAGCTCCCCGCCGAAGACGCGCACGCCGCCCTCGAAAGGATGCAGATGGTCGCCGACCTCGAGCCGGCCGTCCGCGACGCGGACCTCATCATCGAAGCGGTCCCGGAGAATTTCGACCTGAAGAAGAACCTCTTCGCGCAGGCGGACCTCTTCTGCGCTGAGGAGTCGATCCTCGCGTCGAATACGTCGTCGATCTCGATCAGCAAGCTCGCCGGCAACGTCGAACGGCGGGACCGTTTCGTCGGGATGCACTTCTTCAATCCGCCGCACGTGATGAAGCTCATCGAGCTCGTTCGCGGCGAGCGAACGTCGGATGCCACCGTGGAGAGCGTCCGCGCCGTCGCCGAGAAGATGGGGAAGACGCCGATCGTCGTCAGCGACTCTCCCGGCTTCGCCACTTCGCGCCTCGGCGTAGCCATCGGCCTCGAGGCGATGCGGATGCTCGAAGAGGGCGTCGCGTCGGCGGCCGACATCGACCGCGCGATGGAGCTCGGCTACAACCATCCGATGGGCCCCCTTCGCCTCACCGACCTCGTCGGCCTCGACGTCCGCCTCGGCATCGCCGAGTACCTCGCCGAGACGCTCGGCCCCCGCTTCGAGCCGCCCCAGATCCTCCGCGACATGGTCCGCGACGGAAAGCTCGGCAAGAAGAGCGGCCGCGGGTTCTACGAGTGGCCGGGTGAATGAGTCCTACGGCGCATTCGCGTACGCCTACGACCAATCGCTAGGGCGCAGCTTCTTCTCCGCCGTGAGCGGCGTGCTGGACGACGCGCTGTACAAGTACCCGTCACGCGGGAAGACGCATCTCGATATTGCGTGCGGCACCGGCCTGGTGCTGGAGCACATGCAGAAGAAGCACGGCTTCCGCTCGACCGGCGTCGACGCGTCGCTTCCGATGCTGGCGATTGCGCGGAAGCGTGCGAAGCGCCTCATCGCGTGCGACTTCCGCGCGCTCCCAATTCGCAAACGTTTCGCCCGCGTCACGTGTCTCTACGACAGCCTCAATCACATGCTGACGCGCGACGACCTTCTCGCCGCGTTCCGGGCAATCCGCGGTGTGATGTCCGCTGATTCGCTCTTCTTCTTCGACATGAACCACCCGGACGTCTACCCGGCGGTGTGGGGGATGCGCGAGCCGTACGTGTCGAGCGGGAAGGACCACCACCTCGAGATCGCGACGAAGTACCGCAGGCGCGAGCGCCGCGGCTACGCCCGGGTCACCGGGTGGGCGCGCCTGCCGGACGGCGAGAAGGTCAAGATCCGCGAGACGCACGAGCAGTTCGCCTGGAAGCAGAGCGAGATCGAGGCCGCCCTCTCCGCCGCCCGCCTCGGCGTCGTCGAAGTCATCGATTTCGACCCCTTCCAGGAGATCCAGGAGCTCGACACGGAGGGGGTGAAAATGTTTTTTGTCTGCAACGCGTTACCTGTGAATCCATGAATCCGCTGGAGAAGACGATCGACATCGGTGGCGTGCGGATCGATCCGCCGCTCGCCCTCGCGCCGATGGCCGAGGTCACCGACACCTACTACCGCAGCCTCATCAAAGAGCTCGGTGGGGTGGGGCTCGTCGTCTCTGAGTTCATCTCCTCGGAAGGGCTGACGCGGAAGAACGACCGCAGCCACAAGATGCTCCTCTTCGAGGAGCACGAGCGACCGGTTGCGATCCAGATCTACGGCGGCGACCCGGACCGCATGGACGACGCGGCCGCGATCGTGGAGCAGCAGGGCGTCGACATCGTCGACATCAACATGGGCTGCCCGGTGCGGAAGATCGTCAACACCGGCGCCGGCTCGGCGATGCTGAAGGATTTCGACAAAGCGTCACGTGTCGTCGAGAAGATCCGGAAGCGGGTGAAGATCCCGGTCACCGTGAAAGTGCGCAAGGGGTGGGAGAGCGACGACGTCCTTCCGCTGCTGAAGCGTTTCGAAGGGATCGGCGTCGCGGCGATCGCGATTCACGGCCGCACGCGCAGCGAGGCGTACACCGGCGCCAGCGACTGGGCCTACATCGCGCACGTGAAGGCGAACCTCGGCATCCCGGTGTGGGGAAACGGCGACGTCAAGACGCCCGCCGACGCGATGCGGATGTTCGAACAGACGAAAGTCGACGGCGTCATGATCGGCCGCGCCGCGTTGCACAATCCGTTCATCTTCCGCGACATCGTCGCGCATGCGAACGGCGAGGTCGTTGCCTATGAAACGATAGGTGAGTTGGACCGCCGCATCGACGCCATGCAGCGCTACCTAGCGAAGATCGAAGCCGCGCCGCAGATCGACAAGTGGAAGCTCCACAAAGCGCGCACCGTCGTCGGCTGGTTCTCCCGCGGCATCTCCCACGGCAAAGACATCCGCAGCGGCCTCCAGGACATCACCTCCGTCGCCGACGTGCAGCGGATCCTCGATCGGTTTCGGGAGTCGGTGGCGGCATAGCCGATGCCTTTTCCGCCGCACATCGAGCACGTTCTCGATCACTACGGCATCACACCTGACACGAAGGCGGCGCTGTACGACCTCTATCTATCGATGGGGGACGAGGTGCTGGAGGTGTTCGCCGACGCGGCGGAGGGGGTGACGTCCGCGTCGACGCTGACGCCGGACGACACGCTGACGCTGAAGCACGCGATCGTGGAGCGCTACCTGCGGCGCAACCATCCGCAGTGGGTCGACGGCAAACCGACGCCGAGCTTCTGGCATCCCCGCGCCGCGGAGGGCCGTGCCTCGGGACTCGTTCTTCCACTCGACAACCGCATCGACGACATGGCGCGTTCGATCGTCGGCGATGCCCAGCCCTTGCCGGACGGCGTCCTGCTCCTCGGCCGCAACGCGCACTTCGGCGGTCGTGCCGAGACCATCTCGTTCGACGTCGTCGCCGCGTCACTGCATGATGCGATCGCCCTCGGCCAGGCGGCGGGCCAACAGCACACCATCCCCGGCTCCGCCGGCGAGACCAGCGGCACGCTCGACGCCGGACACCAGGTCGCGCTTCTCTGGGAGATCCAGCCGAACGTCTACAAGCCGGCGGGCGACCGCAACCGTGCCATCGCGAAGATCTACCGCAAGCACCGCAACTGGCACGTCGTCACCCTCGCCGCCGCGATCGACTGGCTGCGCGAGAAGGAGGCGAAGACGTTCATCCTCCGCGGCGACGCATTGGCCATCGCCCACGAGGTGAACCCCGACAAGCCGGTCTCCCCAACGATCGCGGAGCACCACGACCGCACTGTCGCGCAGGTCGTTTCCGCGTTCGGCCTCACGCTCGGTGAGCCATCGCCTGACGACGAGATGCTGATCCTGAACGCGAACGTCATGAATCACGCGCTGCGCAAGCATGCCGAACAGCAAGGTCTTCGCTCTCTCATGTGGCGCGTCGCCTGACTTCGTGCGATCATTCCGCCGCCCAATCGTTCCTGAAAGGTCGACTCCATCGTGCGCGTTCCTGTCGCCGCAATCGCGGCTGCCCTCTGTGTCTGCCTCACCTCCTCCCTCTCAGCAGCAATCACCAAAGCACAAACGTTCCGGAATGCCACGCCCGAAGAGCTGGCGATGAAGGGGGTCGAGACCGCCCCGGGCACTCCCGCGGCGATTCTCGACTGGGTTCACGTCGACGAGCTCGGAGCGACGTCGGACTACTACCGGATCAAGGTCTTCACCGACGACGGGAAGAAGTACGCGGACGTCGAGGTGCCGTACATCGCGTCATATCCAGCGAACGGACAGGTAACCGACATCGCGGCGCGGACGACCCATCCCGACGGCACGATCGTCCCGTTCGACGGTAAGGTTTACGACAAGCTGCTCTACAAGGGAAGCCACGGCGTCGTTCGCGCGAAGACGTTCTCACTCGCCGGCGTGACGCCGGGGAGCGTCCTCGAGTACCACTACGTTTCCCGCTGGGATATGAGCCTCCTGCGCGACACTGAGTGGATCATCCGGAGGGAGATCCCGATCGAGCACGCCTCGTTCACACTGACGGCGTACGACGGCGAGTTCAGCTCATATTTCACGTACAGCGGCTTGCCGCCCGGCGTCTTGCCGGTGCGCGTCGGGACCGGGCGCAACAAGTTCGCGCTCGAGATGTCGCACATCGCGCCGTATCTCGAGGAGCCGTATTCGCTTCCTGCCGCACAGGTCAAGCCGCGGGTGACGTTCTATTACACCTCCAACCACGTTCGTCCCGATCAGTTCTGGGATTCGCAGTCGAAGGTGTGGAACAAGGAGATCGAGGGCTTCCTCGGCCGCTCCCGCGACGTCTCGGCGACGGCCGCGACGGCGGTCGGAACTGAGCAGAACGCCGGTGAGAAACTGCGCAAGCTCTACGCCTTCGTCCAGAACCTGAAGAACTACTCCGTCGAATCGTCCGCCACGATGATCAAGGAGGCGAAGGGCGCCCAGGACGTCATCGCGAATCAGGGTGGATCGTCGTACGAGCTGACACGCACGTTCGTGGCGCTGGCGCGGAGCGCGGGGTTCGATGCGAACGCCGTCCGCGTCGCACCGCGCGACGAGCGTTTTTTCAACGAGAAGATCGCCGACGCGGAGATGATGAGCGCCGAGGTCGCCGAAGTGATGGTGGACGGAAAGCCGCTCTTCCTCGATCCCGGCACC
>DASXIH010000509.1:0-1689 GCA_036498125.1 Thermoanaerobaculia bacterium | reverse complement strand
CGTAGCCACTCGATCGCTTTGGCGTTGTCGCCGAGCTTCGCGTAGCAGAGCGCGACGCGGACGGCGGCCCAGTGGTTGTGGCTCGCCTCGTCGGTGAACGACTGAAGCAGCGCCTCGCACGCGGGGCGGTCGCCGCGGGCGGCGGCGATCATGGCGCGCAGGCTCTTGCCGAGGTAGCTCTTCGGGACGAGCGTCGTCGCGGCGGCGGCTTCGCGATCGGCGTCGGGAAGATTGCCGAGTAGGATGAACGCGTAGCCGCGGATGTCGTGACCGGCGAGCGCGGTGTCTTTTGAGACGAGCGCGTACTTCGCGGCGTCGAGCGCCCCCTCGGGGTCGATCATGTTGAGATTCAGGTAGCCGCGCGTCTTCGCCTCGTTCGACTCCGGATCGAGGCGCACGAGACGATCCAGCGGGCATTGCAACTTCTGCAGATCACCGGTCGAGACGAAGTACGAGGCGAGCACCCAGATGCCGCCGGTGTCGTTCGGCCCGAGGCGAAGCGCCGCGAGGTTCTCTCGCGTCGCCTCCCGGAACCGTCCCGGCATGCGCACGAAAACTCTTCCTAGCGCGAGGTGCGCCTCGGCGAGGTTCGGGTCGAGGCGCACCGCCTGGCGCGCATACCACTCCGCCTTCCCGAGCGAGCCGGGATCGGTGATCTGCCCGCGCGCCGTGCCGATCGCGATCGCCAGCGCGAGATTTGCGTACGCGCCGGCGAATGTCGGATCGAGCTCGATCGCGCGCTTGTAGTGGTTCATCTGCGCCGCGAAGTCGGCCGTCGCGAAACTCCCGGCGAGGGCGCGGCCCTTCAGATACTCCTCGAAGGCCTTCGGATTCGACGACCGCGCCTCGGACGCGCGCGGGGAAGGCTCCGGCGCTCCGATCTTCGCGTTCAGCGCCGTGACCGTCTTCGAAGAGACGTCGTCGATCAGCTTCAGGAGATCGCCGCGCTTTCCGTCGACCGAGTCCGCCCAGACGCTGTAGCCGCTGCGCGCGTCGGTGAGTTGGAGGTTCACGCGAACGAGGTCGCCGGCGGCGAGGAATCGCCCTTCGAGGATTCCGTCGACGCCGAGCTTCTCGCTCACGGCCTTGGAGTCGAGCTTCTGGTTCTTCAGGTCGCGGACGGCTGACGTCGGCCGCACTTGTAATGACGGGATCTTCTGCAGTTTCGTGACGAGCGCATCGGCGATTCCGACGGAGAGGAACTCATCCGACTGGTTGTTCGCGAGATTGTCGAGCGGCAGTACCGCCATCGAGCGGATCGGGCCAATCGCTTGCGCCGGTTGCTGCGTCGCATCGGCAGTCGTCATCTTCTCGTTCCTCTGGCGGATGAAGTAGATCGCGACGCCGATGATGACGAACGCAGCGACGATCGCCGCGAGCTTCGTCCACGGCGGACGGCGCATCGTCCGGCCGATCGTGCTGCGCGACGTCGCACTCATGCGGAGCGTCGGCGTGTCGATCTCGTCGAGGTCGTGCGCGAGGTCGGCCGCGTTCTGGTAACGATCGTCGGGATTCTTCTGCAGCAGCTTGCCGATGATCCGGGCGGCGGCCTGCGGGAACGAAGGATCCAGCGCTGTGAAAGGCTCCGGCTCGGAGTCGCGGACCTTCTCCAGGACCATCAGCGGCGCGTCGGCGTTGAAGGGGAGGTGGCCCGACGCCATCTGATAGAGGACTACGCCGGCCGAGAAG
>DASXIH010000508.1:0-2576 GCA_036498125.1 Thermoanaerobaculia bacterium | reverse complement strand
AGCGCTCGGCGATAGTTCGGAGGTGCGACCGAATAATTAGGTTTCTCGGTTGCGAGGTTACGGGGTTGCGCAACCCCATAACCTCGTAACCCCGCAACTCGCCTGCTATCCTCCCGCGATGCAGAAGCGCATCGCCCTATCCGTCCTTCTCGCAATCGCCCTCACCCTCCCCGCCTCCGCCGCGCGTCACAAGGCGAAGGCTGCGCCGCCGGTACCGACGGCAGTCAGCGTCGACGGGCACGAGGACACGCCGAGCGAGTTCCTGAAGTCGCCGTTCGACCTCGGCGTGGTCAACAAGCGGGGCTCGATCGACTATCCGCGCATGAAGGAAGGCGGCCTCGACGCCGCGTTCTTCGCCGCCTACGTCCCCGCCAAGTACGCCAACAAAGGGGCGGCCGCGTACTGCATGACGATCATGGAGACCATCCATGAGATGGTCGACCGCTATCCGGCCTGGGCCAGGTTCGCGGGATCGACGTCCGAGATCCGGAGCGCGGCGAAGGACGGCAAGCGCGCCATCCTGATCGGCATCGAAGGGGGCCACGCGATCGAGGACTCGCTCGAGCTGCTCCGCGCCTTCTACCGCTTCGGCGCCCGCTATATGACCCTGACGCACTTCAACACGAACAACTGGGCTGACTCGTCCGGCGATGCGCCGAAGCACAACGGCCTCACGCCGTTCGGCAAGACGGTCGTCCTCGAGATGAACCGCCTCGGCATGCTCGTCGACGTCTCGCACGTCAGCGACAAGACGTTCTACGACGCGATCGAGACCTCCAAGGCGCCGATCATCGCGTCGCACTCATCCGCTCGCGCCCTCGCGAGCCACGTGCGCAACATGACCGACGACATGCTGAAGGCGATGGCGAAGAACGGCGGGGTGGTGATGGTGAACTTCTATCCCGTCTTTCTCTCCGACGAGGTCGCCGCCGCCGACAAGGAGCGCGACAAGAAGCTGGCGGCGGACATCGCCGCGCTCAAGGCGCAGGACCCCGCGGAAGGCGCGGTCTTCGACGCCGGCGTCGCCAAGCTCTACGCCGCGAACCCGCTCCCGCCGGTCTCCTACACCCGGATCATCGACCACATCGACCACATCGTGAAGGTCGCCGGCATCGATCACGTCGGGATCGGGTCGGACTGGGACGGCATCACCTCGACGCCCGCCGGGATGGAGGACGCCAGCAAGCTCCCCGCCATCCGCGCCGAGCTCAAGAAACGTGGCTACTCTGAAACCGACATCCACAAGATCATGGGAGAGAATTTCATGCGCGTCTTCGCCGAGGTGGAGCGCGTTGCCAAGACGATGCAGTAGCGTTATGCGTTACGCGTTATGCGTTATGCGTAACGCGTAACGCGTAACGCGTAACCCAGGAATCGCGGCTTCGTCCAACCCGTTCCAAATACAACGAAATCGGTTCAATCGCGCTACGAAGGAAGGTCCATGAAGCGACTCATTTTCCTGCTTGTGTTTGCCACCGCGGCTTTCGGCCAGCAGGCGCAGCAGCCTGACGCTAATCCGCCGGAGACCAAGGTCACGCCGCCTCCCGCGTTCGAGAAGTACATCCGCGAAGCGATGCCGGTGTGCGAGCAGACGACGCTCAGTTACGTCGCCATGGTGCACAAACTGCCGGAAAACCTGTCGGGTCTCGTCGTCCGCGCGGCCAGCCCGCGCCAGACGTGCGAGGCGCAGCTCGTCGGCGTCACCTCGCGAGAAGGCACGGTCTACCTCGGCATCCCGTGGTTCCTCGACGAGGTGAAGGACGTGAAGGGACTCGAGGCGAAGCTCTCGCAGTTCACCGCGGTCGCGCTCCACGAGGAGTTCAAGCCGGAGATCGACAAGACGAAGCCGACGAAGGAAGGCCTCTTCCCCGTCACGCTTTACGAGACGACCGAGCGCGGCAAGCTGCCGCTCTACGGCGAGATCGATCCCGCCGGCACGGTGTTCTTCATCGGACCGTTCCGCCCATTCAACGAGGCCGCCTCGGCGGCGCGCCTGAAGGCGTTCGAGCAGTACATCGCCGACTCTCCCGCCGAGGGAGCTGCGAAACCGGAAGTGACGGTCGTCGAGTTCTCCGACTTCGAGTGTCCGTCGTGCCAGCACGCCGCCGGCTACATGAAGCCGATCCTCGACAAGCACGGCGACAAAGTGCGCTACGTCCGCTTCGACACGCCGCTCGTGACGATGCATCCGTGGGCGTTCTCCGCCGCCATCGCAGGCCGCGCCGTGTGGCACCAGAAGCCGGAAGCGTTCTGGGACTACAAGAAAGAGGTCTACGACAACCAGGACAAGCTGAACGCCTTCACGATCGACGACTTCGCCCGCGGCTTCGCGAAGGACCACGAGCTCGATCTGAAGCGCTATGACGAGGACGTCAACTCGCAGACGCTGCAGACGAAGATCATCAACGGCGTCGGCACCGCGTTCTCGAACGACGTCCGCGCCACGCCGACGTACATGGTCAACGGCGTGCTCGTCGACGCCGGGACGGATGGCAAAGAGCTGTCGGCGTACGTCGATTCGCTGCTGAAAAAATAGGCATGTAGGGTGCGGCTCTCAGCCGCACCATGGGCCGGCT
>DASXIH010000507.1:0-1552 GCA_036498125.1 Thermoanaerobaculia bacterium | reverse complement strand
GCCTTCGGCACCTTCTCCCCCGCTTCGCGGGGGCGAAGGCCGCTCGCTTCAGGGACTCTCGCGCAGCACTCCCAAACGAGTGCCCTTCGCCCCGCGAAGCGGGGAGAAGGTGCCGAAGGCGGATGAGGGGCTAGTCCCAATGAGCGAGAACGCGCCCATCCTCGACGAGAACGAGCTCCTCGCTGCCCTCGAACGCGAGCGCGCGAACGGGAAGACGATCGCGTTTGCAAATGGGATCTTCGATCTGCTGCATGTGGGGCATGTGCGCTACCTGCAGGCGGCGGCGGGAGAGGCGGACGTGCTGGTCGTCGGGGTGAACAGCGACGCGTCGACGAAGGTGCTGAAGGGTGAGGGGCGGCCGCTGATGCACGAGCGCGAGCGGGCGGAGATCGTCTCGAGCATTCGCGGCGTCGGCTACGTGACGATCTTCAGCGACAAATCGCCGGCAACGCTGATCGGCGCGCTGAAACCCGACGTCCACTGCAAGGGGACCGATTACACGGCGGAGAACGTTCCGGAGGCCGAGATCGTGAAAGCCTACGGCGGCCGCGTCGCGATCGTCGGCGATCCGAAGGACCACTCGACGACCGACATCCTCGGACGGCTCCGCAAGCCGTGACCAAGCTTCTCGTCGTTCGTCTCTCCGCCCTCGGCGACGTCATTCACACCATCCCGGCGGTGGTCGGACTCAAGCAAAAGTACGACGACATCGCCTGGGCAGTCGAGACGCCGTACCGCGAGCTGGTCGAGACGGTCGCCAACGTCCGCGCCATTCCGGTGTCGCTGAAGAAGTGGTCGTTCGCGAACGTCAAATCCGCAAGAGACAACGTCCGCGGCTTCGACGTCGCCATCGACTTCCAGGGCCTCATCAAATCGGCCCTCCTCGCCCGCGCCTCCGGCGCCAAGGAGCGCATCGGCTTCGCGTCCCCGTACATCAAGGAAAAGCCTGCCGCGTGGTTCCTTACGAAGAAAGTCGCCATCGACCCTGCCGGGCACGTCGTGGACTGGAACCTGCAGCTTGCCGGCGTGACGATGCCGGAAGTCGACTTCGCGCCCTTTGCCAAGGGTGAGCTCGATTCGCACGGCGCGATCGTCCTGCTGCCGGGAGCCGGCCGGCCGGAGAAGATGTGGCCGGTCGCGCATTTCCGCGCCCTCGCGCAACGCCTCGGCGATCGCGCGCTCGCCGTCTGGGGACCGGGCGAAGAGGAGCGTGCGCGCGCCATCGGCTGCCGCGTGGCACCGAAGACCTCGCTCCGGGAGCTCGCGAAGCTCCTGAGGACCGCATCCGTCGTCATCGGCGGCGACACCGGACCGCTCCACCTCGCCGACGCCCTCGGCACGAAGGTCATCGGCCTCTACGGTCCGACGAACCCGCGCCGCAACGGCCCCTACTCGCAACTGCAACGTTGCATCTCGACCTACGAGACAACGAAGAGAATGGACACCATCGCCGTCGACGACGTGATGGCGATGGTCGAATGAAACGCGCTCTCTTCGTCTTGATCGCCGCCGCGCTCCTCTCCCTCGGCGCCGGCAATCCGTTGACGCAGGT
>DASXIH010000506.1:0-2131 GCA_036498125.1 Thermoanaerobaculia bacterium | reverse complement strand
CCACACAGAGGCGCCATCTACTTCTTCTTTGCCTCGGCGACCATCTCCGCCACATCCGCCAGCAGCTTCTTGGCGTCGTACACGACGCCGTCTTTGATCGTGTACTTCACGCCGCCGATGCGTTCGGGTTGACCGGTGGTGTCGTTTACGTGGAGCCAGCCGGTGCCGTAGAGGACTTTGAGGTTGGCGATGGGGTTCTGGTCGACGACGACCAGGTCAGCGAGTTTGCCGGGCCTCACGACGCCGATGTCGTCGCGGCCGAGGGCCTCGGCGCCCCACATGGTGGCGGAGCGGATCACTTCGAGCGGGTGGAAGCCGGCCTCCTGCAACAGCTCCAGCTCGCGGATGTAGTCGAAGCCGTAGAGCTTGAAGATGAATCCGGAGTCGCTGCCGGTGGTGACGTGGCCGCCGCGGTTCTTGTAGTCGTTGATGAACTGCATCCAGAGGCGGTAGTTCTGTTTCCACTCGATCTCGTCGGCGGTGGTCCAGTCAAACCAGTACGAGCCGTGCGCCTGGCGGCTCGGCTGGTAGAACTTCCAGAGCGACGGGAGGGTGTACTTGTCGTGCCATTCGGCGCGCATGGCGCGCATCAGGTCGCGGCTCGCCTCGTAGATGGTGAACGTCGGATCGATGTTGAAGTTGAGCTTCGCCAGCTCGTCGATCGTGGCGTTCCACTTCTCGGAGCCGGGGGGAGCGGCCTGCTTCCAGAGGCGGCCGGCCTGGCCGAAGCGATCCTGCTCGTCGTTGTAGTTGTAGCTCGCCGGGTAGTCCTGGATCGTCCGGCCGGTGAACATCGATTCCGGGAGGCCGTACCAGTGCTCCATGCCGCGCAGGCCCATGCGCGCGGCGGAGAGGATGTTCGTTCGCGCGACGCCCATCTGCGCGAGGTGCGTGGTCGAGCCGAGGTGCTGGAGGCGCGCTTCGTCGAGGAGAGCGGCGAGGATCTCGGGATCGAAGACGGGCTCGGTGTTGTTGAGGATCTTGATCCCCGCCAGCCCCTTCTTCGCCGCCCACTGGACGAATTTGCGCGCCTGCTCCGGCGTGTTGAGCGGACCGCCGTCCCACGAGTGGGCGCCGGTGAAGATGAACGGAACGAGGCGCGGCGCGACGATCTCGTTGCGCGCGCTGCGGTCGCGCTCGTGAAGGCACCAGTCCGCGCCGTTGCCGCAGCCGGGCTCGCGAACGGTCGTGATGCCGTGCGCCATCCAGAGCTTGAAGACGTACTCCGCGGTCGTCCCCTGCTCCTTGCCGCCGGCGTGGCCGTGCATGTCGATCAGGCCGGGCAGGACGTACATACCGGTCAGATCGATCTCTTTCGTGGCGTCCTTCGGCCGCCCGTCGGCCTTGATCGGCACTTTCGGAAAGCCGACGCTGCGGATCTCCTTGATGTGGTTCTTCTCGATGACGATGTCGACCGGCCCGATGGGCGGCGCGCCGGTGCCGTCGATCAGGGTGGCTCCGCGCAGGATGAGCCGGTCGTATGGCCCGTCACCCTCGTCCGAACGCCGATCGGGGGCGTACGGAGGGTTGATTTCGGCGGCGAGTAGCGAGACTGTGAACAGAAAGAGCAGGGGCGCGAGAAGGCGGCGCATGGGTTTTTCAGTTTATCCCGAGCGCAGCGAGGAGCAGGGGCGCGCTTCGCATGGTTTGGGCGAGACGCGCGCCCCTCACCCGGCCTTCGGCCACCCTCTCCCGGAGGGAGAGGGACTTTGTTGCGAACGGCGGCGCGGAAAGGGGTGTTGTAAGGGTCGTGAAGAATTCATGGACAGGCGGCGAGGCTGCCACCGTGGACGTTCCGGCGGCGGAGAACCTGGCGCTGTCGGTCCATCGATGTCAGAGCGGGGCGTTCGAGCGGCTCATCGACCAGTTCGAGTCGGCGCTCTTCAACTATGCGCACGGCATCCTGCAGAACCCGTTCGACGCGCAGGAAGTCGTGCAGGACGCGCTGATGCGGGCGCACAAGGCGCTCACGCGGCAGTACGACGAGGCGCGCTGCGCCGCGCTGGCGCTGCGGCCGTGGCTGTTCCGCACGGTGCGCAATCTCTCGCTGAACAAGCGGAGGTCGAAGAAGGGGGCGCTCGACCGGCCGATCGACGAATTCTCGGACGACCGCCTCGGTCCCTATGTCGGC
>DASXIH010000505.1:0-9465 GCA_036498125.1 Thermoanaerobaculia bacterium | reverse complement strand
ATATGCCAGGGACAGCCATCCGCCGACGAGGTCGGCCCGGCCACCGAGACTCAGGAAACACGCGTAGCGGTAACAGAAGGCGCTGTCTCCTCGCCATGCATCGGGGGCACGATTGATTGCCGTTGTCGCCGCATCGAGCGCTTCGGCATAGCGACCCGTGAACGCCAGCGCGCGGGCGAGAGCGACATGTCCGCGCCCGGATGCGTCTGTCGGATCCAGGGCCAAGTACCCACGGGCGAAGGAGAGCGCCTGCGGGCCGAGACTTGGATGCGTGCTGTACCCCGTAATCCCGGCCTCGTCGGACGCGGCAAGACAGGCCAGTTCCGCCGCGTTCACGAAGTACGTTTCCCGAAAGTCGTTGTAGACGCTCGGGGCCGGAACGAGTTCGGCCGCATGGAGGCATGTATATGCGTCACGCAGGATGTCCGCCGACGTTTCCTTCGTCGCGCGCGTGTTTGCATACTGCACCCGTACAAATGGGTCGCGGGGCCGCCGTTTCATGTACTCGCTCAGGTACCGACTTTCGAAGTCGTCGAACCCTGCTTCGCCCCGTTGCCAGTTGTAGCGACGTGTGAGCATCGCGCTGATCGCCATTGAACGCTTGCTGATCGCTTCGCGCGTCTCGTCGAGCGAACGGCGATATGCCGCGATTTGCGCCCGCCGTGTCTCGTCAGCCTGTTGCTGCCGCTGAGAGTATTCATAGAGGCCGGAAAGGATGCCTCCTGCGACGCCCGCCGTTTCCGCATCGTCTTTCGAGGCCCGCAGCTGCTTCGCGGCCTTTTCGACGTCCGAGGATGTTTGATAGCCTTTCCACGCGCTTGCGGCTGCGTCGGTCAGTTGCTGCTGGTCCAGACGCTTTTCGACCAACCCGACGCTCGCAAGGTAGTTTTCGTAGGCGTCGGCGAAACGCGTCACGTTTTCATAGAGCGTATCGACATCCTGGTCGAGATTGCGATCTCGAATCACGGAACGCGCCCAGGCGGCATTCCTGCGGAGCGTCGCGATCCACTCGACGAGGTCCGCAGCGGACGCATCTTGCCCCGGTGCACGGCGGTATAACTCGCCGACGAATCGCGTGAGGAACAGATTCTCATCGGCGTTCCCGGCGAGATGGAACGCAACCGGTGGCAGTTCGCCTGCGACCGGTTGGGCTCCGAGAATCCCCTGGCCGAGCGTCGTGAGGTCGATCGGCGCCGTCGTACTCGCCGACGTCGCTACGGCTTCGGCGCTCGTCGTACTCTCTGACGTACTGCTCCCACCGGCACCCGCTGTGGTAGTAGTCTCGGCGGCACGCGTGGTTCCCGTGTCGCTCGCCGGTTGTTCCGTCGTACAGCCGATGATCGCGAGCAGTAGGAACATCTGCAGAACACTGCGAAGGGGGTACCTGTTAGCCATGCCCGCTCCCGTCGTGGTTTTTGAATGGGAATGCCCGATGGAAGGAGTGACGGCACACAACGTTTCACCCCCTCCCTCACACGCTGCAAGGCGCGATCGTGCCCTCCGTCCACTCCATCCTTCCTAAGAGGTTGGCTACCCGATGTCAGAAGGCATCACCAGCTATCATCTTCCGGGAGGTGGGAATGTCCTCGACCGGCACTCCTCAAGGCACGACGCAGTCTTCAAATGGCCATGCGCGCCCTGCGTCACGCAACAGCACGCGCTGGCTGCTCTGGCTCGTCGCTGGCGGCCTCGTGCTCGCGAGCGCCGGTGTGGTCTGGTACCTATTCTTTCGCCTCAAGACACCCTCGGGTTCGACGCTCGAGGCATGGGTGACGAGTCAGAACTATGAGCCACTCCGACCGATGCGCTCGTCGTTCCTCCCCGGAACGCTCGTGCTGGTCTCCGCCGGCGACAGGGACCGCGTCGCGATGTCCGCAGAGGACTTCCTCGGCGCGAGCCCGAATACGGTCGTCGTTGGTCATGTCCCAGACACGACGCTGGCCGTCGACTACGCCCTGAACGCCACGGGATCAGTGAACGCTGCAACGCCGAAAGCGAGTGGCCGGGGCGAAGGGACGGGTGGCGCGACGCTTCATGCGAACTTGAAGCTCCACAACATCGAAACGCTCACGCTCCCCCTCGATAAGGTTCGCGACTTGGTCGAGCACAACGAGCGCGTGCGCGACGCGATCCGCCGATCGCCCGACAACATCTTCATCGTCCTGGACGCGCTCCGCGTCAACCGCCTTGAATTCTCGTTCGGCGACCGCATTGCGGGATCCGGAAAGGGAAACCTTCCCCAGAAGGTCCTCAGTCCCCTCTTCGCGGGGGAACTCCGGTTCGGCGCCGATGGTGTCCTCTCGTCGGACACCCCCGTCGTTGTTGGCGCGTCGCTCGCGAAACTGTCGCTCGCAAGCACCGTTCTGGGCGGCGGGCCATCCCACGTGACCGTTGCGCCCGTCACGCCGGCGGAGATCCATGCGTTTCGAGCGAGGATCGGCACGCAGGCGACGAGGCTCTACAGCGGGTTTGACGTCTACGGCATGGTCATCGGGCTCGGAAACTACCCCGCGATGAGCACGCGCATCGGTGGCTCGCTTCCCGATGCAGTCGATACGGCGCAGTTCGTGACCTCGACGTTTCGTCGTCTCCTTCCGCCATCCGATGCGGCGCACATCCGGACGCTCACGAGCGAGGAGCTATCGCGACACCAGTTCGACGCGACGCAACGCCTCGGACGCCGCGAGATCCTCGATGCGATCGACGACTTCGTCCGGACGGTGAAACGGTCATCCGATCCGACACGCGAAACGCTCATCGTGTTCTACTTCTTCGGGCACGGTCTCGCCGATGGGATCTCGAAGAGCGTCTTCCTCGTGCCGGAAACGTTCGTGGATGATGAGCAGAAATCGGTAGCGGACCTCGCTGGACAACTCGTATCCGTCGAGGAGGTCACCCACAAGCTCGGTGAAGTCTCGGACCATACCGTGCTCTTCATCGACGCGTGCCGCGCACACCAGGACGAGGCCGCGCAGTTGACGAACGCGTGGCAGCTCGGGCTCCAGCAAGGCTCGGACGTGAAAGGCATCCTCGGCGCCCTCCAGTTCGCGAGCGGAATCTACGGCCCGACACCCATGCTCTTTGCGAGCGCGGACGGTGTCGCGGCGCGCACCGTCGCGCTCCCCACGCACGGCATCGCCGTTGGCACTGGTCCGCTCGCGGCGGGACTTGCCGGCCTCTTCGATGACGTCGCGACGAATGGCGGCACGCTCGACCTCGAACACTTCCTCCTCCGGATGCAGCAGCCGCGTCGTCTCGGCGTCCCAGCGCAAGACGTGCGCGGATATACCTTCATGCGCGAGGATTTCGTGAAGAGCTTCGGAGGAACGCCGCTGCTGAGCGCGGACCCGCAGGACGTGGCCCTCCGCCCGTCGCCATTCCGACCACCGGAGGAGAGTTTTCGGTCGCGCCTCAGAGGGACTCCCCCGTCCACTCCGTCAGTTCCAAGCAACGCGCATGTGACAGCCATCGGCGAGATCGAACGCGGACAGATCCAGCAAGTCGCTGCGGCCGCCGATGGCAGCGGCGTCTGGATCATCGACGAGGGCGAGCAGGTGTTCGAGGTCGGGTCCCGCGGGCGGGTACGGCAGATCAATCCCGGTCTCCCGCTCATGAGCATCGCGTGGGATCGCCGACTCGGGCTCCTCGGCGCGCAGTGGGACGTCCAGGAACTCTACCGGTACTGGAAGGGCGAATGGCAGTCTGTCCGAACGGGTATTCGCCCGCTTCTCCTCACGACAAATGCGCAGAACGAGGCCGTCGCCATCGTGCAGCGCGGCGTGAACAAGTACGGCTTCGTCGCCGTGACCGATACGGGTTTGAAAAACGAGGGAGAGATCACGGCGCCCGAGTTCCTCGATGCCGCCGCGATGGCGGACGGAACGTACTGGATCGTCGAGGCGGGCCGCGTCGAACGGGTGAGTGCGGCGACACGAGACTCCGTCGATGTGCCCCTCGCGCGTCCGACCATCGTGACTGCATCCGGAAACATCGTCTACGTTCTATCGGAGGATGGTCGGTTCCTCTATCGGTTGCGCGACCCACGTCACGCCGAGCAGCTCGATATGGCCGACGCCGGACTCGGTGACGCATACGTCCGCACGTTCGATCAGCACGGACTCCGCGTGCTCACGAACGGAACGGCGCTCGTCGCGCTTGGAAAGGTGCTCGTGCGGGTCGACCTCCGCGACGCACATTGGCTCTCGGTTCCGCGCACGCGCGCCGGATCAAACGCCGGTACCACGACGAGTTGAGCACCGCCCGTGACCACGGTTCTGCGTCGCCGCTCGGAGAGAAGGGCGATCATCGCGAAAAGACACGGACTCTTCCGGAGAATGATGCACCGGGTGGAGGCTCGCGCTGCAGCGATATCAGCAGCGCCGGACTAGGAAACCGTCCAATCGCGGTGTATTCGCTGATTGCCGAATCATCCTATCTCTCGGCGCACGACACGCACAGACGCAGCTATCGCGTCCCCCTTCAGTGCGTATGCGCGCTGCGCGGCACGACGATCATCAGGTTGTACGGCTTTCCTGGATCCGTGAGGATCGGGGCGCCTGGGCCGGAGCCGGTGTCCTTTTCTTCGAGGCCGGGGGCGTAGAACATCAGGTGCGGGGAGACGTGCATCAGCTTCTGCGATTTGTCTTCGAAGATGATGTTGTAGTCGGAGAGCATGTAGATGAGGCCGGGACGTCGCGGGGCGAGGAACCGTCCGCTCCGGTATCCGGCCTCGATATCCGCCTTGATCTTCTCCTCGGCCACTCCTGCGGCGCGCTGCTGTTCGGCGAAGAGGCGCGTCTGGAACGTGGTCGCCAGTCCCTCCGCGTCCATGCATTCGGGCTCCAGCGTGTCAAGGCGCGTGCGGTCGACGAAGCAGGTGAACGCGTTGGTTCCCTTCCGTGCGAGCTCGTAGCCGTGCGCGCGCAGCACGTACACCGATGCCTTCGCGGAGACCTCCGGCGGCGCGGCTGACTCGGCGAGACGAATCTGAACCGTCTCCGGCGTCGCCGCGGAGATGGTACGGAGGGTCGAAAGGTCGGCGGCGGTAGCGAGAAGCACCAGCGCGAGAATGGGCATGCGATTCCTTTCGATCCATCAGTACCACGGTTCTCCCGGCGAGGAAGATGCAGACGCGTGACAAGTCATTCGGGTAGGGATTCGAACGCGAGCGTCACTCCTAGAAAGAGAGCGGACATGACGACTGGCGAGGACTTGCGGTCTCTGGTGACGATCGTGACCGCGCTCCATCCGGGCCACTTCGTCCCCTCCACGACTCTGGTCGAGTTCACGAATCGCAGCGTGCGGCGAATGCCGGGGATGATGCATTGCCGGCAGATCCTCTGTTGCGACGGGCTGCATCCCTCGAGCTCCGCGCCCGAGCGGGACGACTACGAGCGGTTCAAAGCACGGCTCGCGGACCTCTGCCGCGACGATCCGTACTTTTTCGACACCCACATCCTGCAACGGCCGCCGAAGAGCGATGGGAGTCGCCGGAACACGCTCGCCCACAATCTGATTCAGGCGTTCGAAAGCGGGTTGATCGACACGCCGTTCGTCTTTCTGCATCAGCCCGACCGCTTCTGCTCTCCTTCGTCCGACACGCTGGGGATCGTGCAGTGTCTCTTTCGGGAGCCGCGGGTATCGATCATCCATCTGATGGAGAACAACCTCATTCTCGGAGTGGATCCGGAGGCGCAGTGGTATCAGGCGGAACGGCTGACCGAGCCGGACAACTTCGGATTGCCGCTTTGGAAGACCGGCGCATACACGGATCACGAGCACTTCGGGCGGGCGAGTTTCTATCGTGACGTCGTCTTCCCTTACACGGCGGCGCTCTGCGATCCTCCGCACCATTGCACGATGGAATCGGCGCTTCCGCGGCCGCAAGAGGGCATCTATCTGTACCTTCCGGACGACGGCCGGCCGCTGCCGCACGTCAATATCGGCACCAGGGATCACTGGACCTCGGACGAGCGCGGCGGCCAGGGCGTGACCGCGAGCGATCTCAAACTTCTCCGCCACTTTGGAATCGATCCGAGCCCCTGCTGCGAAGGCCTCGTCGACATCGACATCAGCGCCGATGAGCAGGCCGAATACGAAGCGTTCGTGACGGCGCACAAGGGTCAAATTCGCCTCACCGCAGACCAGCAACCGGTCAGCCCATGCCTGAACTAGTCGAGCGTCGCAAGAACCTCTCACTCGAGGAGTTCCGGGCCCGATACGCCATGCCCGGCGTTCCGGTCGTGCTGGAGGGCCTCGCCGACGACTGGCCGTCGCGCAACCTTTGGACGCTCGAGTTCTTCAGAGAGAACTATGGCGACACCGACGTCACGGTCTACACCAGCGGGCGAAAGACGACGCCGAGAGTCATGCAACTCGACTCCTACATGGCGTACATGGAACACACGCAGGACGAGAGTCCCGACTACCTGCGGGGTTGGTGTCTATCCGAATTTCCGGAGTTGCGCGCACAGTACGAACGACCGCCGCATTTCCCTTGCTGGACCGACCTTCTGCCGCGCAAGACTCGTCCGACCTGGAAATGGCTCTTCATCGGTCCTGCCCGTTCAGGCTCCGCGATGCACCGCGACTTCATGGGAACGGCGGCTTGGAACATGCTCTTCGAAGGCGAAAAGAAGTGGTGGTTTTATCCGCCTCGACCCGCGGAACCGTCGTCATCCGAGCGCGGAGGGCTGTCGTGCGTGCAGCGGCCGGGAGACATCATCTACACACCGTCCAACTGGTGGCATCAGGTGAGAAACACGACCTCGACGCTGGCGCTCACCGAAAACTTCGTCAATGACACGAACGGTCGTTATCTATGCCCTGAAGACGATGAAGACCGCCGGGTGTTCGCGCTCTTAGCCGATCACGTTCCGGCCGTTCGAAACATGTCTACGGCAGCGGGTCGCTGTCCTTGATGTCCGTGCCGAGGCGATACTCGACAGAGCATAGAAGGGGATCGACGGAGTAAGCTCGCAGACGCTTGGGATAGCGAGCGCGCACGTCCGGCCGGGGATGATCCATGTACATGGCCGGCAAGAACTCATCGGCAGGAATCAGGTCTGCGGGAAATCGCGTCGCGAGCAGTTTCTCGACGCCCGCACGACTCAACATGTAAGCGTGAGTGCCGTAGCTGAAGCCGGGCTTGACGAACTCGCCGACCCGGCCTTCGTCTGCCGCTCGTGGGCTCCGGCCGAGAAAAAGAAGATCCCACGCTTCATCCGCGACTGAAAGTCTCGACACGACGCCTGGAAGGTCCTCACCGAACGTCGGACCGAGGAGAGCGTCGTCTTCCAGGAACACATACTGAGGATCATTGAAGCTCGCGGCTTTTTCCCAACACATCCAATGGCTGATGGAGCAACCGATTTCTCCCTTGCTCATCGGCCGGTTCCAAAAGTGGTTGTCCGACTGAATCTCCCACGGAAAGAGAGAGAATCCGTACTCCTCGAGCATTTCGTCCGTTAGATACTTCCCATCCATCGGACCGTCCCAGTCGCTGGTGAAAAACGTCTCGAAGTACTCGGGAAGCTGAGCGCGAACGTGTTTCTTCCTGTCCTTTCGCCTCTTCAGGTTCAAGACAAAAGCCTTCATGTCCGTTCTCGATTCTAACGTTGCCGCCGAGGTTCTCTTTTTACCGGCGACGGTGTCCAAGGGTGTGAAAGGCAAATGTCATGCGCACGACTCTCATCTTGGCGGCTCTTCTCATTACAACCACAGCCTTCGGATCGACCAACGGTTTCGGGCTCTCGGTCCTCGTTGACCAATCACCGCGGCCGGAGTACCGGCACAACGGCACGTTGTACGTCGAGGCGATTCGGGGCCAGAACTACGCCGTACGCCTGACCAACCCGACGCCGTACCGCGTCGCGGTGGCGCTCTCGGTGGACGGCCTCAACACGATCGACGCGCGCCATACGGACGCCCGCAGCGCCGCCAAGTGGGTGCTCGCACCGTACGAGTCGACCGTCATCTCCGGCTGGCAGGTCGATCAGCAGAACGCGCGCAACTTCTTCTTCACCGGCGAACGCCGCTCCTACGGCGCCCGCCTCGGCCAGACGGACAACCTCGGCGTGATCGAGGCGGTGTTCTATCGCGAGCGCCGTCCGAGGATCATCCAGAAGTTCCAGGAAGAATCGAACGGCGCCGCGCCGTCGGCCAAAGCGGAGAGCCGAGACGCGCTGTCCGACGACTACGCGGCTACCGGGATGGGTCAGCGCGAGAGGCACGAGGTCGAGAGCGTCGACATCGAGCTCGAACCCGAGCCGGCGGCGTCCGTCCGCATCCGGTACGAGTTCACACCGCAGCTCGTGAAGATGGGGATCCTCCCCTCGCTCTCACCGATGGAGCGTCGCGAGCACGCCAGCGGCTTTTCGCCGTTCTGTCCCGAGCGGTGATCGCGGGTTGCGATAAACTGCCGCAAAAGCGAAAAGAATGATGCAAAGCGCGGCGCAGAAGAGCAGGGGCGTTGCGAATGATACGGGTGGCATCGCGCACGTTTTCAACCCCGCCGACGCACCGCTCGAACCATCCGTTCAGCGCCCAGCCGAATCCCGATTCGGCGCCGACTTCTCAACGCTGCCGGTGCATGGCGGATCGCTGATTCTGCAGCGCCAACTCGCCGATCCCGATCCGTCCGACCCGTGGCCGGAGAAAACCGAGGCGGCGGGCATCCGCGCGGAGATGCCGCTGTATCTGCAGTGGCGGGGAACGCATCCCGCGGGCTTCGAGCTGTCGAAGGATGAAAAAGAGACCGCGGAGAAAGCCACGGGAACGAAAGCGCCGGAGAAGGCAGCGCCGGCCGCGGGACTCGAGCCGAAGTTCGTGTTGCACGATACCGATGCGTCAATGACCGTGAAGCATTTCCAGGACAAAGCCGGCAAGAAAGGTCCGCAAGGCGCGGGGTGGGTGGCCGGCGTTCCGAATCCCGCGATCGAACCGAAGAAAGATCCTCAACTCGATCCGGTCGTCACGCGCGACTTCTACGAGGCGAAACGGCCGACGACGACGGGCTTCGAAAAGGGCGAAGACATCATCAGCGAGCCGAAACGCGAGGCGATGTCGCAGGCTGTCTGGACCGCCTCCGCAGCGAGCGTGCGCGAGTCCGCGCTCGACGCCGCACTCGCCGACACCGGCCTTTCCGACAAAGACGCGAAAGAGATCAAGACGGCGACGAAGGCGTTTCTCGACAAGGGCGGCACGCCGAAAGTCGACGGCGTGAAATCGACGGTCGCCTGGACGTCCGTCGAGATCTGCAAACGCGTCGCGGCCGAAGGCGCCGAGACGATCGCCGATCCCGATCCGAAGAAGCACAAGAAGGCGGTCGAGACGCTCGATGCGAGTTGCAAAGACGACAAGTTCGCAAAATGGATCGCATCGCGCGGCCGAATCGGCGAGCGCGTGAACGTCGAGATCGCGGAGGTCGGTGACGGCAAGCCGCTCCCGAACCCGCCGTACGGCGCG
>DASXIH010000504.1:0-2449 GCA_036498125.1 Thermoanaerobaculia bacterium | reverse complement strand
ACCCTTCTTCTGACGATCGATCGCGGTGCTTCGTCACCCGCCCCAAGCCTCGTCGGCGGTCGGACCGTACACCGACGGCACCGGCTGGTCGTTCAGGCGCAGGTAGACGGTGAGCTGGCCGCGATGGTGGGCGAGATGCGAGATGGTGTCGGCGATCATGACGTGGCGCGGCTTCTCGTCAACCACCTTACCGCCTACGCGGAGTTGCCACGGCTGCATCAGGTGCTCGTCGTTCGTGTTCTTCAGCGCTTCGCGCGCCGAGGCTACGGACTTGTCGAAGAGCGCGACGCGCTCGGAGGCGTTCGAAGCGTGCGATCCGCCGCCACCGCCCGCGAGGTCGAGATGATCGTTCTCGATCATCATCGCCACCCAGCCGAACATGCCGGCGACGAGTGAGGACAGATAGCCGAGCGGCATCGACTTCGGGTGCGGCTTCCAGTCGGCTTTCCCGTCCGGCACCCGCTCGACGACTTTGCGCGTTGCCGGAATCTCGCGTTCGACTTGGGCGAGCAGCAGTTCCGAGATGTTCATTGCAATCCCTTTCAATCGTGATGAACGAACGCGGCAACTTCCGATTTGTGAGCGGCCATCCACTCCTCGGTGCCTGCGAGCTTGAGCGGCGCGAGCGCGACGTGTGCGAACGTCGACGCCCCGTCCGCCTTGACGAGCGCGTTGTAGAACGGGACGTATGTATCGGCGACGAAGCCGCGTTTCAGGTCGCCCGACGATTCGGAGAACATCGCGAGGAAACTCGCGAGCGTGTCCGCCTGCCGGTCGAACTCCGTCAACTTCTCTTTCTCTGAAACGTGGCTCGCGCCGGCTGCAATGGCGGCCATCATTTCGAGTCCGCTGAAATCGCCGAGGTCCTTCTTCGAATTCGGATCGATCGTGATGTTCAGGTTGCCTCCGGCTTTCTCCTCGACTCCGAGGTTGAGCAGAGTCTGAATGCGCTGGGCAGCGAGCGTTGCGCGCGGGCCGGCCGGCTCCATCGAAAGCGCGAGGCCGTACGCGAGGATCGCCGGGATGCGGTAGCCGTCGAGTCGATAGACGTCGCCGATCGCAAAGTGCGGCGAAGGGTAGTTGAAGTCGAGCTCGATCGCCCGCTCGAGCTCCTGTCGCGCGTCGCGAAGCTTGTTCTCTCTCGTATACGCGACGCCGAGGTTGTAGTGAATGCGAGCGTACTTCGGCTCGATCTTGATGCCGCGCCTGAAGGCATCGATCGCCTCGCGCGTGCGGTGCTGCGCGTCATACGCATTACCGAGGATTTCGTAGTACCGGACCTGATTCTTTCCGGGCTTCGCGGCACCTTCCGTCGCCAGCCGGATCGCCTCCACCAGGTCGCCCTTCGCGAAGGTCGAGAAGGTCAGGTCATACTTGACGTTCTCGTTGTCCGGCGTCTTCGCGAGGAGTTGCTTGTAGATCGCGATCGCGTCGTCGTACCTGCCGGTGTCGTGATAGCCCAACGCGCGCTGGAACAGCTCATCCGCTGACGGCTCCTTCGGCGCCGGCTGCTGCGCGGCGAGGGTGCCCGCGACGAGAAGCATGGCCGCGGCTGCGACGAACTTCATCGATTTGCGCATGGTGGTCAGGTTACCAGTTGACGAAGTAAATTGGCGCAACGCGAATGAGAGTTATGGCGGTCATTTTCGCGATCATCCTGACCTGCGCGGCTGCGGTCGCGACGGACCAGCCGTGCCGGCTGCAGAACGTGCGCGTCGAGCGCGACATCGCGGAGCGGACGGCACGCCTTCAGGGCAACGAGTACTGCGAGTATCGCCGGTACGCTGTCGGCGACTGGGACGACGACCATCTCGACGACCTCGCGGTGACGTTCAACGTCGAAGGAGCGAACGGAGGCGGGAACGCTGTCTCCGGACACCTGCTCGTGTATCTGTCCTCGCGACACGAGGCGGCGCCGCTCGAAGCAACGGTCGGAACCCGCGGCAAATACCTTCCCGACGCAATCGAGGCGGTTGCCGGACGAAGGCTCGTCGTGAAGACGGTTGAATGGTCGCCGCGTGATCCGATGTGCTGTCCGTCCAGGCACGGTTCGCGCGTATTCAAGGTGACGCCTTCCGGGCTCCTGCTCCAATGACCGCCACGCCCGACAGCACCGCCGTACGCGTCGCGCTCTGGCGCGCGCTGCACGTCGAGATCGATCCGCCGCCGCATGTGATCGAAGACGTCATCGGCCTGCAGCTCGCCGCGCCGGGGGAGGGGTGGCGCAGCCGTCCGGACATGAACCCCGACTGGACGAGGCCCTTTCGCGCCTCGATCGTGGCGCGTGCGCGCTTCATCGAGGATCTCGTCGCCGAGCAGTCGGCGCACGGCGTCGCGCAGTACCTGATCCTCGGCGCCGGTCTCGATACGTTTGCGCAGCGCAACCCCGAGCTGGCGTCGCGGCTGCGCGTCTTCGAAGTGGATCGCCCGGAGCCGCAGGAGTGGAAGC
>DASXIH010000503.1:0-5419 GCA_036498125.1 Thermoanaerobaculia bacterium | reverse complement strand
GAAGCTGAATGAGCTGATCGACGCGATGTACGAGGAGTTCGGCTACTTCTACTCCAAGCGCGCCGACATGAAGCTCACGCAGCAGATCAAGGACACCCTGGCGCAGAAGCTCGCGAACCCGCCCTCGGAGCTCGACGGGATGAAGGTGACCGAGGTGAACACGACCGACGGCGTGAAGCTGATCTTCGACTCGTCGAACTGGCTCCTCTTCCGGCTGTCGGGCACCGAGCCGGTCGCGCGCGTCTACGCCGAGGCGTGCAGCCCGAAGGATCTCAAGAAGGTGCTGGATGCGGGCAAGCGATTTGTGGCACCCGCCGCCGCGGCGCCATGAGAGTCCCCTACGACAAACTCTTCCTCGCCTGCACCGGCCCCCGATGCAATGCCGAAACGCGCGGCATCGAGTGCGGCTCGAACATCCGCGATCTGCTCAAGGACGTGAACAAGCAGGCCGGCCGCAAACCGACCGTGCGCGTGCTGGCCACGAGCTGTTTGGATCTGTGCGACCACGGCCCCAACATGCTCGTCGAGCCCGACCACCTCGTCTACTCCCACCTCACCCGCGACCTCGCCGTCGAGGCCTACCGCGCCGAAATGGGCGACGCCCCCCGCCGCGATGACCTCCAACTCGACTACAACGAGTTCGCAACGGGCGGCAGTAAAGCACAGCGTAGAAACTAGTTACTAGTTACTAGTCACTAGTCACCAGTCACTCGAACAGCGTGTCGACGTAGGCGCTGGGGTCGAAGGGGATGAGGTCGTCGGCGGCTTCGCCGACGCCGATGAATTTCACGGGGATGTCGAACTGGCGCATGATCGAGAGGATGACGCCGCCTTTGGCGGTGCCGTCGAGTTTGGTGACGATCATGCCGGTAATTTTCGCGGCTTCGAGAAAGGCGGCGGCTTGGCTGACGCCGTTCTGGCCGGTGGTGCCGTCGAGGACGAGGAGGGTCTCGTGCGGGGCGCCGGGGAGCTCTTTCTCGATGACGCGGCGGATCTTGGTCAGCTCCTGCATCAGATGTGATTTGTTGTGCAGGCGGCCGGCGGTGTCGATGAGCACGACGTCGGCGCCGCGCGATTTCGCGGCGGTGATGGTGTCGTGAGCGACGGCCCCCGGATCGCTCCCCGCTTTGTGCTTGATCATCTGCACGCCGATGCGGTCGGCCCACATCTGCAGCTGTTCGATGGCGGCGGCGCGGAAGGTGTCGGCGGCACCGAGGAGGACGGTCTTCCCCTCGCTGGTCCAGCGCGTCGCGAGCTTGGCGATGGTCGTCGTCTTGCCGGTCCCGTTCACGCCGACGACGAGGATGACGAACGGCTTCGCGCGGCTCACGTCGATGGTCTGCGCCTCGCGGCGCGGGATCAGGGCGCGCGTTTCTTCGCGGATGACCTGCGTGAGGCGATCCATGTTCGAGATCTTCTCGTCACGGACGCGCTGCTGCAGACGGTCGACGAGGGACATCGTCAGCTCGGCGCCGACGTCGGCCCCGAGGAGGCCCTCTTCGAGGCCGTCGATCGCGGACTGATCGATCGGGAGGTCGGGAGTCAGCGACTCCTTCATCTTCTCGATGATCTCGGTGTGGGTCATGAACAAGCCGCGTTTGAGCTTGTCGAAGAGTGATTTTTTCTCAGCCATGATCGTACGCGTTATGCGTTACGCGTTATGCGTTTCACCATTTCCTCATTGATCGTCAGGGTCCCGATGCCGCTCTCCGGCTCGAATTCGAGGCCGCTGATGATGCGGCGGAAGGTCTCGCGTAATGCGCGGGCGCCGAGGCGCTTCTGGTGGGAGGCTTCCCACGCGATGGCGACGAGGGCGCCGCGCGTGATCTGGAGGTCGATGCCGAATCGGGCGAAGTAGTCGCGCGAGGTGCGGAAGATCGATCCCTCCGGCTCGACGAAGATCCTCGCGAGATCGGATTCAGCCAGGTCATTCAGCACGACGATCGACTCGAAGCGCGAGACGAACTGCGGCGTCATGCCGTAGCGAAAGAGGTCGTCGTAATTCAGATACTCGCGGAGATGGAACGGCAGCTCCTCGCGCACTTCGCCGGACGCCGAGACAACCACCACCGGCTTCATCGGCTGGGTGTCCTGGCCGATCGTGGCGCGGCGGAGCACGGCGTCGTACAGCTCCTCGAACGCGCCGCCGGCGACGAAGAGGACCTTGGAGGAGTTGACGCCGAGGATCTCGCCGTCGACCTCGAACTCGACGTTCTCGTTCTCCATCAAGGTGAGCAGCGCTTCCTGCGCCACGATGCCTCGGACGTTGGGCTCACGGCCGACGTTCGCGCGGATTTTGTCGACTTCGTCGATGAAGACGATGCCATGCGAGACGCTCCGCAGCAGCTCCTCCCGCTTCGCATTCGTGCCGAGGACCTTGCGTGCGTTGATGTACAGGCGCCCGAGGACTGCCTTGCCGTAGCCGGTGTGCCCCTCGGCCAGGACGTTCGCGTTGATGCGGACGACGTTCGCTTCGCCTAGGCTCGGGAGCGTGGCGAGGTACTGCTCGACCGCGCGCATGATCGTCGTCTTGCCGGAGCCGGAGTTGCCGATCAGCAGGATGTTCGGTGCCGGCTGGCCGACGAGATGTTTCACGACCGCGACGGAGATCTCGCGCAGCGCTTCATCCTGTCCGACGACGATGTTCTTGAGCGATTCGTAGACGTCGCGGGGACGGAGGGGGGCCGGCATTGCGGCGGCGAGTCTACCCGAGTCAGTGCATCACGAACGAGAAGCCGATCGCGACGAGGAGGAGGGCGACGACGGCGATGGAGACGTAGAACGCCTGGACGGTGGTGCGGTGCATGTTGACCGGCTCGCGGCGCTCGCCGAGAAGGTATTGGAGGTAGTCGATGCGGGGGCGGACGGTGCCGACGCCTTCTTCGAGCATCGGGTAGAGCGCCTGGTTGATCTCGGGGACGAGGATGACCGGGATGAAGGTCGCACCGCCGCGGCGGATGACGTAGTTGTCGAGCATCTCGCTGTACGGCTGTTCGGTGGTGCAGACGAGGCAGTGATAAACGGTCGTCGACTGCAGGACGGAGAGCGCCTTCTGCTGAATGCTCTTCGCGGTGTACGTGTGAACGACGGCGTCCGAGGTCTGGCGGAGGATGCGGTCGTTGAGCTCCGGGATGCGGGTGAAGATGAAGACGGTCTCGCCGGCCGCGATCGAGATCTTCTCGTTGCGTTTGAAGATGATCTCGCCGAATTCTTCCCACTCCTCGGGCGACTGGTCGGTGGTGAAGCCTTCTTCAGCCAGGCGCGCCATCAGGCGCGTGACGACGTTAGTTCCCGCCGGCGACTCGGTCGGTTTTTCAGCCTTGAGCTCTTGCATATTTCTTCACGAGATCGACCAGGTCTTCGAATTCAAAAGGTTTGCCGAGGTGGTCGTCAGCGCCGCACTGGCGCGCTTTCTCGGCGACCTCGGCGTCGCCGGAGATGACGACGTACGGGATCTTCTTGGTCTCGGGCTCCGACTTCAGCTTGCTGCAGAGGACGTCGCCCGCCATCCCTTTGATGGTGAGATCGGCGAAGATCATCGACGGCTGCAGCTCCTTCGCGCGCGTGAGCGCCGCTTCCCCGTCGGCGACGATCTCGGTCTGCTGCCCGTTGCGCTCGAGGACGAGCGCGATGAGGCGCGCGACGTGCGGGTCATCTTCGACGACGAGGATCACTGGCCCCTCACCCCGCCTTCGGCCACCCTCTCCCCGCTGACGCGGGGCGAGGGGTAATGACGAAAGAGTTGCGTTTCTACCCTTCGCCCCGCGAAGCGGGGAGAAGGTGGCCGAAGGCCGGATGAGGGGCGCGTCATTGCTAGATTTGAAAGCGAACGCGCACGCTCTTGCGCAGATGCGCGAGTATCGCGCCGAGGAGCGTTCCGATGACGTTCCAGATCGAGTCGGAGTAGGTCGTGACGGGGAGCACCGGCTCCGTCGCCTGCCATGCGGCCACACCCAGCGAGAAGAGCGCTCCGGCGACGACCGTGAGAACGTACGTCGACGCGCGCGGCTTCGTCGGCGAGAGGGCGATGAACATGAGGAAGCCCCATGGAATGAAGAGGATCGTGTTCGCGGCGACGAGCGCGATGATGTCGATCAACGAGCGCTGCGTCCGCACGAAGGCGTGTCCCGACAGGCCGTAGACCAGCGCCAGCATCGCAATGCTGACGAGGACGAGCAGGACGATCGTCACCGGTTTTCGGACGACGACGACGCGTACTTCCCGTTTGCCCATCTTGTGCGGCGATTATCCACATTCGTGACGGCGGAGATTGCCAGATCAATGCCGGGTAGCCATCGCTTACAATTTGAATAACTAATGCCCGCGGCGTTCTCCCTACAATTTGGCCGTTACCGTGACATTGCTGCGCGTGTGGCCGCTCTGTTGTCAGAGCGCCGAACGCAGAGCGCAGATGTGCTTTCTCCGTGGCCGGTCGAGGTGATCGTGGCATCCGGAGGGGTCGCCGAGGCGATCGCGCGGGAGGTGGGCGACTCAGCGGGGCTGCAGGTGCAGACGATCGAGGAGCTGGCACGGCGGATCGTGCGGCGGCGCGTCGCTTCCGACGGTGAGCGGCGGCTGGCGATGCGGACGGCGGTGCGGAACGTCGACGATCCGCTGATGTCGACGCGCGGGATCGCGGCGATGCTGGAGCGGTCGTATCGCGATATGCGGGACAGCGGCGTGCGTTTGTCCTCGGTCCGGCTCAGGCGTGCCCCGGTTGCGCGGGCGTTCGGCGAATACGAGAAGTTGATCGCAGCGCTTGGCGCGATCGATCCGGCGGATTTGCTGGAGGCGGCTTCTCGCGACGTGTCGGATGTGAAGCCGCAGATCGTGGCGGGGTTTTATGACATGACGGGGGCTCAGTTTGCGCTTGTCGACGCGCTTGCTCGTGCGGGAAAAGTCGTTGCGTTCTTTTCGCCGACGGCCCCTCATCCGGCCTTCGGCCACCTTCTCCCCGCTTCGCGGGGCGAAGGCCAGATTCCCACGCCTTCTACCCCTCGCCCCGCGCAGCGGGAAGAGGGTGGCCGAAGGCCGGGTGAGGGGCCGTCATGGCAGCTCTTCGAGTATGAGCGGCGCGATGTGGAAGTTCGCGAGGTCTGCAACGCAATCAGCAAGCTGATCGCGGATGGTGTGGCGCCGCGGGAGATCGGGGTGGTCACACGGGCGCTCGATGAGTACGACTTGCATCTGTTCCACCGCTACGCGACGTTCCCTCTCTCGCGCGCCGAGGAGACGCCGTTGCTGGCACACCGGCTGGGGCGTGCGATTGCGTCGCTGCTGCGGATCCGCGAGCGGGGGTTCCCGCGGGGCGAGGTGCTGGAGCTGGTGCGCGATGGGCTGAAGGTCGAGAGGAAGGTCAATGCGGATGCGTTCGACCGCGAGACGCGTTCGAAGCGCGTGGCCGGCGGCACGAGCGAGG
>DASXIH010000502.1:0-2472 GCA_036498125.1 Thermoanaerobaculia bacterium | reverse complement strand
AAGGGAAAGCATTCTATTGCTCACAATCTATTCTCGCTGAGAACAGTGCAATCGGCCAATGACTGGCCGCCGGGTAAGCGACATTCCTTGCTAGTTGGCCACCGTGTTCGCCGAGCCGCGATCCTGCCGCGCCATGAGGGCAATCATGATGACGGCGAGCGCAATCGCGATGACCATGGAGGGGTAGCGCATGAACGGGCGGTGGAGGACGAGCACCACGGCGACGCGGCCTGCGATGAAGATGATTAGGGCGACTGCGAGTTGTACGTAGTCGGGGACTACGACGTGGGCATATCTCTTCAGGAGCGTCGCGGTGAGTGGGCAGGCTGCGATGCCGGAGAACATGGCGAACCAGCCGTTCGTAATGGGCAACGGACCTTCATGGATGAGGAGCACGAGGCCGCCGACGCCTGCGATGAGCGCCCATCCCCATGCCACCAGCCAGGCGATTACCGAGACGGTTTTCTGCATTGATCGGTATCCGCCCTACACGGCCCCCACCTCCGCCAGCGCGGGCTCCGCGACCTTCCGCGTCGGCTTGAAGTTGTCGAAGCGGAGGATCATGACGGTGCGGTCGTCGTCGGCGGGGCGGTCGGCGGAGTGGCGGGCTACGGCGTCGAGGATGGCGTCGCGGATGTTTGACGGGGAGCGCTCGGGTTGTTGGGCGAGGAGGGCTTCGAGTTGTTCGAAGCCGAAGGGCTCCTGGTTCGGGTCCTGCGCCTCGACGATGCCGTCGGAGAGGTAGACGATGGTGTCGCCTTCCTGGAGGTCGAGCTCCACCGTACGCGTCATGAAATCGCTCCTGACGCCGAGGGGGAGGGAGGGGCACTCGATCGACAGCGGCTCGGGGGCATCTTTGCGGAGCAGGTAGGGGTAGAGGTGGCCGGCGTTGGTGTGGCGGATGGTGCCGCGCTCGAGGTCGAAGATGGTGAAGGCGAGGGTCATGAACGCGCGGCGCTCGGTGGAGCGGTAGACGAGATCGTTGAGGCGGTGGAAGAGCGAGGTCTCGTCGGCCCCTTCTTCGACGAGGGTCGTGATCGCGGCTTTGACCATCGCCATGACGAGGCCTGTCGAGAGGCCGTGGCCGGAGACGTCGCCGATGGCGACGGCGAGGCGCGATTTGTCGAGGTTGAAGACGTCGTAGTAGTCGCCGCCGATCGAGGCGGTCGGCTCGAAGTGGGCGGAGAACGACACTCCGCGGAACTGCGGGCCTTCTTTCGGCAGGAGGTTGCGCTGGATCGAGGCGGCGATCTCGATCTCGCTCTGGAGGCGCTCTTTCTCCGCCACGCTGGAGAGCAGTGACGCGATCGACTCGGTCATCCGGTCGAAGGACTGCGCCATTTCGCCGAGCTGGTTGTGCGGCTTCATCTTGATGCGGTAGCTGAAGTCGCCGCGCTCGACGGCCTTGGTGCCTTTCTCGATGCGGTTCACGGCGCGCGAGATGGAGAAGATCAGCACGGCGGCGAACGCCGAGGCGAAGAGGTACATGATCATGAGCAGCGTCGTGAGGCCAGTGATGATCCCGAAGATCGCCTTCATGATGTTCGACGACGTCGAGCCGCCGAAGTAGAAGTGGAGCAGGTTGGTGGTCGGGTTCGAGATGAGCGTGAAGATCCGCCGCTCTTGTTTCGGCTGTCCCGACGTCCAGTCGACCATCCCCCCCTCCTCGGTGATGTCGAAGAAGACGATGGATTGCAGCGTCAGCGTCTTCGTGATCGACATGCCGCGGCGCTTGAAGTCTTCGAAGGTCGAGTCGTCGTCGGTATTGATTTCCTCGCCGCGCCCGCTGTGGCGTTCGGTCGCCAGGTTCTGCGCGATGATCATGCCGGTGCGGTCTTCGAGCGCGCGCGCCCAGCGGACGTCGAGCGGCTCGGCGAAGACGATGGTCCGGTCGCCTGGGTAGGTTCGGGCGGCGAGGAGCAGCGGCTGATCGCCGCGCACCGACATGCCGGAGAAGTTCGAGCCGTGCAGCCACTGCGGGATCGACTTCCCGCTGTCGGCGTCGGTGTCGTAGACCTCGATCAATTCGTCCGTGGAGCGGGGCTTCTTCCCCTGCACCGCGTAATCGATGATCTGCGATTCGAGCTGGCCGACGCTCGCCTGGCGTTCCGCCTTGAAGTTGGCGTCGCTCGCCACGCCGGCGATCACGTAGAGGATCGCGCTGAGGAGGATCGCGAAGAGGAAGAACGGCAGAACGCCGATCATCATGTAGCTGAGGAAGAGCCTGCGGCCGACGGTCCAGAAGAGTTTGCGGAGGACCCACCGCGCCGCGATCGCGAGGCCGTAGAGCGTGAGCGCGATGACGAGCAGCCAAGCCAGGAACGACAGGAAGGTGACGACCGAGGTGCTGACGTGGAAGCGGTGCAGCAGCTTCCAGAGCTGATCGAGCACGACGATCGACACGACCCCGGCCAGCCACAGCACGAGCGTCGGCGGGACGCCGCGCCGCTTGGGCGGTTCCGGAGGTCGTAC
>DASXIH010000501.1:0-9639 GCA_036498125.1 Thermoanaerobaculia bacterium | reverse complement strand
GCGCGGACGCAGGATCAGATCCGCCAGACGATGTACATGCGCCACACCCCGTCACTGAACCCATCGCTGTTCCCGTCGCTCGAGGCGTGGTACGCGTTCGAAGGGGACGCGAAGGACTCCTGGCACACGCACCACGGAACGGCCGCCGGCAACGGGTTCGGGTTCGACTACGGGACGGTCCTCCCCAATCGGTACCTGAATATGCAGGGTTTTCCCCAACACGGCTACATCGAGATCCCGGCGGACAGTTCTCTCGACACGCATCAGATGACGGTGGAGGCGTGGGTCGCGGTGCATGACGCACACTCTTCGGTGCAATGTTCTTCAATCGCAGGCAATGGGTACACCACGGGGTGGTGGCTCGGGCTCTGCGGCACGTCGATGCGCAGCTATTTCGGCGGTTCTAGCAACTCGAAGACAGGCGGGACGATCCCGGCCGATACCTGGGTGCACATCGCGGCCGTGACGGATGGCACGACACGCCGCCACTACATCAATGGCGAGCTGGTATACGAGTCAGCTGAGGGAAACACGACGTCGACGTCGACGCGGCCTGTGCGCATCGGGAGCGATCCGGACTGGGACTTCATGCCGGTCGGAGGGATCGACGATCTGCGCATCTGGAGCGTTGCGCGAACGCAGCAGCAGATCCGCCAAACGATGTTCGTCCGCTACACGACGACGGCGCCCGCGACCTGGTTTCCTTCGCTGGAGGCGTGGTACGCGCTCGACGGCGATTCAACGGACTCGTGGCATACGCACCACGGGACGATCAGCGGGACTGGTCTCGCATTCGGATCGGGACCGGCGTTCACGCTACCGAGGCATCGGAGCTCGGGTCACTGACGGATTAGATCGGCTCTCGCCGGCGCCGCAACAGCACGGCGCCGGCGAGGCATGCCGCGGCGAAGAGGAAGCCGATCCACAGGCTGGGTCGAGCGAGGAATTCGAGCGGATGCGACGGCCAGAGGAGCATCATCGACCCCTGTTTGGGCGACGAGGGCATCCCTCCGCCGAGCCGGGAGTTGAGCGCGGCGGCGACGTGCGTCGTGTTCCACACGAACTTCTCGATGACCCCGATCGCGGCAGGCGGCAGGAATGCCCATAAGAACGGCAGGCGCTTCGCCCACGCGGAGACCAGGAGAAGCCAGCCGAAGATCGGCGCGTAGTAGAGCGAGTGGACGACGACGAGGTGATAGAGGAGTCCGGTCGTCATCTGACCCCATGGAAGGCCCCACAGCGGCGCAACACTCTCGCCCTTCATCGAAAGCACCGCGCTGCTCAGCAGCAGCATGACGAGCTGAGTGGCGACGGTGACGAGGAACGTGACCACCGGCAGGACCGCCATCGGCACGAACATCTTCGACAGCACGGCCTCGGAATCGGACACCGGCATCGACTTCCAGAAGAGGACGCTGCGGTCGCGCCGCTCGCCGTAGAGCGCGTCGAGGCAGTAGAAGATCGCCACGATCAGCGTCGTCCCCATCACTGCACCACCGGCGATCTCGATGTGCGACGCAAATCTGGATACGGGCGAGTTGAGCCCGCTGAAGCTCGCGGGAATCGAGACAAGCGCGGTCAAGATGCCGACGATGAGCGGCGCGAGGTAAATCGATCGGTTCTCCCACACCTCGCGCCGCACCGACCAGACCATTCCGACGGTACTCATGGTCTGGCCCCCTGCGCTTCCATCATCGCCACGAACAGCTCGGCGATGCTGGGCTTGCGCACTTCGCCGAGGGCGGCGAGCTGCTGCCGGTCGCCGTTTTCGATCAGCAGGATGGTGCGGCCGAGGATCTGGCGCTCGTGCAGCGGCCGGAACGCGCGAGCGGCGGCCACCCGGTCGGGAGGCACGACCACCTCCAGATAGCGCGACTCGAACGCATCCATGCTCGAGTTGAAAACGATGCGGCCATGGTTGATGAAGAGGACGTCAGTGAGAATGTCCTGGATCTCCTCGACCTGGTGGGTGGTCACGAGAATGGTGCGTCTGCCGTCGAAATAGTCGTTCAGCAGCGAGTCGTAGAACTGCTTGCGGTAGAGGATGTCGAGTCCGAGGGTCGGCTCGTCGAGGACGAGCAACTTCGCGTCGATCGCCATGACCAGCGCGAGGTGGAGCTGCGCCACCATTCCTTTCGACAGTTCCCGGACTCGCGCGTTGCGCTTGATCGCCGTTCTCGCGAGGAATCCTTCGGCCTTCGCGCGGTCGAAACGGGGATGCACGCCGCCGGCAAAGTCGAGCAGTTGAGAGACCCGGATCCAGCGCGGCAGCACCGCGACGTCGGCGATGTAGGCGACGTCGTGCATTAGCCGCGAGCGTGAAGTCCACGGATCGCGTTCCAGAACGGTGAGCTCACCTTCGTACGGAGTGAGGCCGAGGATCGCGTTGAGCGCCGTCGTCTTTCCGGCGCCGTTCGGCCCGATCAGTCCGACGATGCGCCCTTCCTCGATGCGCAGATCGACCCCGTCGAGAGCGACGGTCGTCCCGAAGGTCTTCCGGATGCCCCGCGCCTCGATGACCGCCATCAGTGTTTCTCCTCGGTTTTTTTGAGGAGCTGTTTCGCGGTCAGTCCCAGCCGCTGAATCTTTTCCCGGATCCGCGGCCAATCCTCGACGAGAAACTTCTCACGCTCGCTCGCCATGAGGCGGTCCTTCGCGCCGGCGAGGACGAACATTCCCCGGCCGCGCCGCATCTCGACCAGCTCCTCGTCGACGAGCTCCTGATACGCCTTGAGAACCGTGAGGGGGTTCAGCGTGTAGTCAGTGGCCACGGTACGAACCGAAGGCAGAGGATCGCCTTCCTTCAGCACGCCTTCGAGAATCATGGCAACGACGCGATCGCGAAGCTGGCGGTAGATCGGTTGGGAGTCGTCCCATTCGCGGTCCATCCTGGTCAGTCATTTCATTGTAAGGGCAGCGGTCCGCTGCCGTTGAAAAACGGCGCGAGGCGGATGCCGTGACGCGCGGCGATGGTCTCGATTTCGGCGACGTGCCGCGGGGTGATTCCACCCCGTCCGCGCGAGAAGGGCTCGAAGCGGCCTTCCAGCGCGAGCACGATGCCTTCGAGGAGGCAGCCGTGGGCGACGTCGGGGAACGGATGCCGGTTCAGGATCCCGTGGAGATCGGGATCGAATCGCAGTCCGCCGGTGATCTGGCCGAGGCCTCCGAAGAAAACCGTGGCTTGTGGCGTCTTCTCATCAGGAGCGAGGTTCTTGGGGTAGCCGGCGTCGCAGATGAGCGCGTCGTTTGCGATTCCGTTCAGCAGGAGGGAGGGGGAGGGGAGGCTCGCCGCGCAGATCACGACGTCGACTTCGTCGGGCAGCTGCTCCAGGTTCGTTGTGATCTGCACGTCGATTCCCGTCGCCTCCAGTTCTGCCGCCAGCCGGCGAAGCCTCTCCACGTTGCGCGCGTGGAGGATCACGCGGCGGACCTTGCCGCCGAGGCAACGCACGCAGCCGGAGCCGACGTCGCCGGTTGCGCCGACGACGAGCAGGGTCGACCGGCGAAGATCCCGCCCCTCGATCACGCACATCTTCTCGATCCCTTGCACGATGAAGGCGACCGTCAGCGTGTTTCCCGTCGTGAAGGCGGTCTGATCTCCCGCCGGGAGCCGCTCGAAGTTCCCTTCGGTGAGAATGGAGCTGAAGCCGCCGAGGCTGACGATGCGCGCTCCTGCCTTGATCGCGTATGCCGCGGCCGCGCGGACCCGCGTCAGGTTTTCCCGGACGCAGGTGAAGTCGAGACGGTCGGGAGGAATGAAGGAGTCGATGTAGAGGCCGTGCGCCTCGACGTCGCCGGTCGATCGGACGTCGATGTGGCAGACCGTGCGTGGCGGAATCCACGGGAGGATGTCTTTGATCTCGTCGTCAGGTAGCGGCGTTCGTTCGGGTCCGCGCAGCGCCGAGAACACGTCCGCTGCCGCCTTCCAGTTCTCCGGATGGCCGACCAGGGCGAAGTCGACGCGCGGCGTTATACCGGCAGCTGCGCAATCCATGTGAGTGTCACCTCTCCCGGCAGCCCGAGGGCGTCGAGGGTCTTCAGATACTGCTGCAGCGACGCGCCGCGGAGCTGCGCCGCGCTGAGGCTGATATCGAACAGCGCCGGCTTCACGCACGCAGAGACGCAGACGTCGCAGGGCCCTTCGCTGCAGTCCTTCGCCAGCATTTTCGCGAGGGTGGTCATGACGTCGACGTGCAGCCGGTGCAGTTTGTCGTCGAAGCGCTGCGGATCGGCATCCCGCTCCGCTTTCAGAATCGCGATCGCGTGGTCGGCGTGCTTCTGTTCGTCCGCCGCGATGGCGCCGAACACCCTGCCGAGAACTCCGGGCGCGACCCGCGCGACCCGCGTGTAGCTCGCGAGCGCGAGGGATTCGAGCATGATCTCCTGGATGATGAGGCAGCCGGTGTAGTCACGCTCCGCGATGCAACCCAGGAACGACTCGCGGAGCCGTTTCCAATGCTTTCCGTCGACGTTGGGGATGACGTCGACGCCGATCTTTCGCCCGGCTGCCATGAACGCGGCGGCGTGGGAGCGCTCGATCGACGCGTGCTCCCGCGCTTCGCCGGCCTCGGCGGGATCCTCACAGATTTCGGCGAGAGAGGCGTAGTTCATGGTGGCGAGGAGCTCGCCGGTCACCGCTTGGGCGAGCACGTCCTGCCAAATCGGAGCGGTCGTATAGGAGCACTCCCGCTGCGGCTCGACTTCGATCATCGTTTCCATCGGTTCGTCTCCAATGTGGACCAGTGTTGTAGGTATGTATAACACCGATTCCAGGATTGTCAAGGGTGGTTTCCGAATGTGGTAGCTTCGCGGCCCCGATGCGGATCGGAATTGACGCGACGAACCTGGGGAGCGGTGGAAGCCTCACGCACATCGGCGAGCTCCTCTCCGCCGCGCGGCCGGAGGAGCATGGGATCAGCCGGGTGGTCGTGTGGGGGAGCCGCGACGTGCTCGCCCGGCTGCCTTCACGGCCGTGGCTCGACGCCGTTCACGAGCCGATGCTCGACGCTCCGCTCCCCATCCGGATCCTCTGGCAGCAGACGAAGATCTCAGCGCTGGCGCGCGCTGCCGCGTGCGACGTCCTGTTTGTCCCCGGCGGCACTTACCTCGGCAACTTCCGGCCGTTCGTCACGATGTCGCGCAATCTGCTGCCGTTCGATCCGCCACAGCTCCGTCTCTACGGCGCGTCGCTGCGCGTCCTGAAGTTCCTGCTTCTCCGGCTCAGCCACTCGCGGACCGTGCTGCATGCGGACGGCACGATCTTTCTCAATGAGTACGGTCGCTCGCGGGTCTTGCGGAGGCTGCGGGCGGTGACCGGCCGGCAGACGATCATCCCGCACGGAGTCTCCCAGCGGTTCCGGAGCGCTCCACGGCCGCAGAAGCCTCTGAGCGCGTATTCGCGCGAGAACCCGTTCCGCCTGCTGTACGTCTCGACGGTCGACGTCTATAAGCACCACGCCGACGTCGCCGCAGCAGTGGCGCAGCTCGTCAGCGAGGGACTGCCGGTGCATCTCGACATCGTGGGACCGGCTCACCACGCGCCGATCAGCCATCTCCACAGCGTCGTTCACCGCCTCCACGCGGAGGAGTACGTTCGTTATCGCGGGCCGATCGCGTACAGCGATCTCCCGGAGGTGTACAACGAATCGGACGCGTATGTGTTCGCGTCGACCTGCGAAAACCTCCCAAACTGCCTGCTCGAGGCGATGGGCGCGGGGCTTCCGATCGCCTGTTCGGATCGTCCCCCGATGCCGCAGATCCTCGGCGAGGACGGCGGCGTCTACTTCGACGCATCGGATCCCGCCGGCATCCTCCGCGCGCTCCGGCATCTCGTGACCTCCCCGGAAATACGGCAGGCATACGCCGCGGCAGCGTACGCGCGCGCGCAGCAGTACTCGTGGGAGCGGTGTGCGCGAGAGACGTTCTCATTCCTCAGGACCGTGGCGTGAACCCTGGGGCGCTTCTCCGGCGCGGCGCCGGCGCGCTCTTCTCCGCGCCGATGCGCCTCGTCCCGCGCCGCTTCCGGTTCGGCGTGATGATGCGGATCGCGCGTTTCATCACGCCGTTCATGCGCGCCTCGAGAATCGACAGCGCCGAGGATCTGGCGGTCCATCTGGTGTGGCACGTCCTGACGAAATACGGCGTCCCGTTCGATCCGGTCGTCGATTGGACGGGATACGACGACGTCGTGAGCGCGTACGCGGAGGGGAGAGGCGTCCTCCTCGCGTCGCCGCACGCGGCGCTTGGTCTGCTGTCGATCCGGCACAATTACGACAGTGGCCTGAGGCCGATCACGATCACGAGTCATCCGACGCGGATCCCGGGGATGCGGATCGTCCACGAGACGATTCAGCCGTCGGCGACTTTCTTCGTGACGGCGAAACAGCGCCTGAAGGAGGGGAGGCTGGTCGGCGCCATGATCGACCGCGCCGAGCATACGGCCGAGCGGACGATCGAAGTGGAGACGTCGGCCGGTCCGCTCATCGTCTCTCCCGCGCTGCTGGAGCTGGCGGCGCGTTGCGGTGCGCGAGTGGCGTTCGTCGCCGCGCGCGTAGATCGGTGGCGGGTGGTCGGAAGGTTCGCCGTCGCCTCGGGGGAGACGCCGGAAGAGCTGATGCGCGAATATGTCGACTTCGTGCGCGCGCACATCGACCGGGTTTCCGGATGACTCCTCGGCGTCTTCTCGTTTGCGCCGCGATCTTTCACGTCACCGTCACACTTCTCCTCTTCGTTGCCGGGCGGACGTCGGTTGCGCCGGGGCTCATCGACCACGACGGCATCCTCACCGCCACCTCCGACAGCGTTTTGTATGAGCAGCACGCCATGCGTCCGGGCGCCTGGAGAGACCGCACGGAGGCGGTTCACGTGCGGCTGCTCTCTCCTTTTTTCAGACTCCTCGGGCCGCTGCGTCCCGGCATTCTCGCGGCGGAGCCGCTCAACCTTCTCTGCTATCTCGCGATCGTGGCGCTGTCGTTCGCGATCGCACGCGAGACTCTCGACGAATGCACCGGCGTGATTGCAGGAAGCGTCGTTGCGCTCTGGCCGACGTTCGTCCTCCATACGACGCAACTGCTGAAGGATCCTCTTTTCATCGCCGCCACGCTGGCGTTCGTGTTCGTGATGGTGACGTGGCTGACGACGGCCTACGATTGGAAGCGCGTCATCGGAGCGGCGATGTTGCTGCTGCCCGCCGCGGTGCTGCTGCACATGATCCGCTGGCGATTCGGCATCATCGTTCTCGCGCTGGTGACGTTCGGTGCCGTCCTCCTCGCCGCACGGCAAATCGCGGAGCGACGCGTCCTGCTGCGGAATCTCGCCTGCGGATTCATCGCGGTCGCAGCGGCGCTGTTGATGGCATCGCAATCGAATCGCACTTTGATGAAGGTCAAGGCATACCCGTCGCTCATACGTGGCGAGTCGAAGACGCTCGACGATGCGACAACCAAACGCGTGCCGTCCGTCATTGTCTGGGTGGCGGACGCGGATCGCACGGGCAACGCCGTCGGGGGCATCCGTGCGCGCTACAACCTCTCCGACGCCCAGGCTCGCTCGCCGATCGATGAGCAGATCGAGCTCCGTAGCGCGCGCGAGATCGTCGCTTACCTGCCGCGCGCCGCCGCGATCGGATTCTTCGCGCCTTTCCCTGACATGTGGATGACCGAGGGCCTCACTGTCGGCAAGGCGGGACGCCTTCTCGCGGGCGCCGAGACGGCTGCGATGTACGTCTTCGAGCTTCTCGCGCTCGCCGCGGTCGTCCTCCCGCCGAAACGCCTGCCGGCATTCCTGCTCTTCGGCGTCGGTGCATTCGGCGTCACGGCCCTCGGCATGGTCGTGTCGAACGTCGGCACGCTCTATCGGTTTCGATACTCGTTCTGGATTCTGCTGATCATCGCCGGCATCGTGGGAGCGCAGAAGCTCGTCCGGCGATTCCGCCCGCGGCCCGCAGCGCTGGCGATGCTCCTGGTTCTCTGCTCCTGCTCACAAACCACTCGCGCCGATCTAACGCTGACCAACCTGACCGGCACGTCTGTGGAGGCGCTCTACCTCTCTCCCGCCGATGCCCCGACGTGGGAAGAGAACGTCCTCGCCGGCGACGTCCTACGCGACGAGGACACGGTCGACATCCGCTTCGGTGCCGCCGCGAAACCGCGGCTGTGGGACATGCGCGCGGAGGGGAGCGGTCTTCGCGCGGAGTGGAAGGGTCTCGACATCAGCCGCATCAAGAGGATCACGCTGCGCGGAGCGAAAGGTCAGGCGGTGGCGGAGCTCGCGGCACGTTGACGACCGCCACGATCCTCAATGAAGCGTTGGCTCACCACGGCCAGTCGCGCGTCGCGTCGGTAGCGCGGAGGCTGTTCTTCGCAAGGAAATACGTCGTGTGCCGGATCGGATCGGCGGCGACGACGTGATCGCGGCGGATGCAGACGTCTCTTGCCTCGCGCTTCGGACCGGCGACGTGACAACCGCGGATTCCGGAGGCACACGAGCGATGGCCGGCGCGAAAGACCTCCGCTGCCGCTTCCGCGCTGAACGCGTCCGCCCAGCCGCGCGGCCATGCGAAATGCTCGACGTTGCCGAGCCGGCGGCGGAGCGAGTCGAGCGCGCCGCCGATCTCGTCCGCGAGCTCGCCGCCGGAGAGCGATGCGAGCGGACGGTGACTGCGGCCGTGATTGCCGATCTCGTGACCGGCCGCGGAGAGTTGCTCGGCGTCGGACCATGTCAGCAACTCGAGGGGCGGAAGGCCGAGCTCACGAGCGCAGAATGCCGCGACCTCGGCATCGGAGCGCCTGTCCAACATCGCCTCGCAGACGAAGAAGCAGGCGGAGATTCCGTAGTCGCGCAGGATCTCCGCCGCGCGAAGCTGGCTGCGCAGCCCGTCGTCGAACGTGAAGCTCACGGCCGGACGGTCGATCTCACCGGAGACCACGCGCGCGACCGCCACGGAGTACGGGAGGAACTCGTGCTGCCGCTGGAGACGCTCGATGAGGGCTCGAAACGGGCGCTCTTCGTCCGGCATGACGTGATGGAGGAAGAGAGTCTGAACCCGTGGACGCTCCAGTGCGCGCTCGCCGGCGAGCGCGGAGACGACGTCGAGCGCGCGGCCGCGGAGAAAACGGCGGCCACGAAGGGTGAGGCTTTGGTCCTGATACCGCCGGATGTCGGCGTAGCTCACCATGTATCGATATCCGAGCGAAACAGCCGCCACCGTTCCGGATCGGTCACGAGCTCCTCGCTGGCAAACGCTTTGACGACGAAGTGAATCGTGCGGTTGATCTTCCGGAAGCCGGCGTTCTTGACGGCTGAGACCAGCGGGTCGAGCGGGTTGAGAGCGATGGAGAGATAGGCCGCGCCCCGAACGTTTTTTGCGAGCGCCGCGAAGTCGGCATCTTCCGCGCGCACGTCTCCGATGATCATCTCGCACAGCACGGCGCGCCGTCGAACCGGCTTCAGCTCGAACGGGCCGTGCATGACGTACCGGTTGTGGCGCGAGTACCCGCGGCGCCAGGCGATGAAGTCGGAGTCATTCGCCAGCCGCAGACGCGACGGTGACTCCGAACGTGCGGAAGGCGCTTCGGCGATGCCTTCTCCGAACGGATTGAGCAGCTTCACGTACCACTGCAGATCGAGGACGTGCTTCCA
>DASXIH010000500.1:0-5396 GCA_036498125.1 Thermoanaerobaculia bacterium | reverse complement strand
TGGCGATGGTTCATGAGGAAGTCGGTGCCGTGCTCCTTCGGCGTGATCGGGTACTCCCGCGCGAGGTCGACCACCTCGAACGACTCGACGCCGAGCTCGACGCCGCCGATCGCGCGTGCCTCGTCACGCACCGTCCCGACGACGCGCACGGACGACTCCTGCGTCACTTCGTCGGCCGCCTTCCACGTCTCCTCGGAGACTTCCTTCTTGAAGACGACGCACTGCAGGTAGCCGCTGCCGTCCCGGATGATCGGAAACTGCAGCTTCCCCGCGGTGCGCTTGTTGTAGAGCCAGCCGTTGACGACGACTTTCTCGCCGGCGTGCTGGGGCAGATCTTTAATGCGTACGGTGGTCATGAAGAGGCGGGATTATAGACGCTATCCTCCGGCGCGTCGGTGGGGCTCTCGAAGTCGAGAACGTAGCCGTCAGGATCGTTCAACTTCGTCACCCACATGTGGTTACCGACGAACGGCAGCGAGGAATCCAGCCCCTTTTCTCGGAACTCGTGATACAGCGCGATCGCGTCTTCGCAGACGAAGTTGATCGACACGCCGACGCCGAGGGGCGTCGTCGGGACGTGCTCGGGGCGCCACTCCTGGAGCATCAGCGCCGCGCCGCCGCGTTCCAGCCAGCACCAGCGCAGCTTCCCCTCGTCGACCCACTCCCACCGCTTCTTGAATGCGAGGAGGCCGGCGTAGAAGTGAAACGAGCGCTCCATGTCACGGACGTGAAAGAACGGGACGACTTGTTTGATGTTCTCGCTCACGGTACAGCCGATTTTACGCGAGGCCTTCCTTCGGCACCTTCACCAGCAGCGACTGCGGAACGCTCGTAATCGTCAGCGGCGTCGTCAGCGTGAACACCTCGCCGTCGATCCCGACGTGCAGCCGCTGATGCCGCGACTGCACCTTCACGCGCTGCGTCCGGAACGAGCGGAAGCCGGGCGCCTGTGAGACCCGGCCGGCGAGGAAGTGCGCGGCGAACTTCATCAGCGCGACGCGCGGGAGGTGCGGCAGCCAGTAGATCGCCAGCCGCCCCTCGGTCAGTGTCGGCCGGGGAGCGTCGATCCCGACCCGCGAGAGGTCGTAGCCGTTGTTCGACACCATGAACACGTGGGTGCGGATCACCTCCTGGTGATGCTCGCTCTCGATGTTCATCGAGACGTGGGGGTAATGCCGCAGCGTCGCATACGCCGCGACGATCCGCGCCTTCCACCGCGGGTAGTCGCGCCCGTGCGCCTCCCGCCTCGTCACGAGCTCCGGATAGAGGCCGATCGAGACGTTGTTGATGAAGTAGCGATCGTTCACGCGCGCGACGTCGATCTGCCGCGTCTCGCCGGTCAACGCCACCTCCAGCGCCTCGCGCCACTCGAGCGGCACCCCGGCGTCTTTCGCGAAGTGGTTGTACGTCCCGACCGGAATGACGGCGAACGTCGCCTCGGAGTTCACGAGCGGCTGTATCACGTGGTGCACCGTGCCGTCGCCCCCCGCTGCGACGAACAACCGCCGTTCCTCCCGCAACTGTTGCCGGATCACCTGGCTGATGTCGACGTCCGGCGCGATCGTGACCACCTCGAGCCCCCGCTCGCGCGCCGTCTCGTCCAGCGCACGCGACTCCTCGGCAGGCATCCGCACGCCGGACCCTCGGTTGACGAACAGCGTTCCCTTGTACTTCGGCAATATCAGCTCCGGCCGTTTCGTTCCGAACGCGAGACAAAGTCCATGAGAAAACTCACGCTCTTCGCCGTACTACTGCAATTCCTCGTCCTCAGCGCCACGGCTGCTGAAACGGCGCCGAAAACATGCACCTTCTGCATCGGAGCCGTCATCCAGGCAGACGCCATGCCGGTCAGCAATTTTCCGATGTACGTCCCCGACGTCACCCTCGTCGGCCCGTCGCTCCACGAGACGCATCCGGATCAGGTCAAACACATGATCGCGCTGGCGCCGATCCGCATCGCGGAAGGCGATCCGCTGACGCAGATCGAGGCGCAGACGAACACCCTCGTCGCCTGGGCCAAGAATCACGGCCCCTTCTACGCGTTCGGCACCACCGTCCCGACTACCGACCCGGCGGCCGCCGCATACGCCATCAAACGTCTCAGCGTGACGATGCAGGGGCTCGGGATCGCGAAGAAGATCGTCCTCGCACCGACCCCGCTCGACCAGCTCGAGAAGCTCTACGACGCGGGCGCCGGACCGTACTTCGACGCCATCATCGTCAACGGACCCGACGTGGCGGCGACCGCGCAGTGGCTCAGCGAAAAGGACCCGATCAAACAGATCTACGCCGTCGTCGAGCCGCAGTCGCCGAATGCGCTGTACGACCTGGCGCAGGCATTCGCGAACGGCGCCACCCTCGCGCTCCTGCAGACGAACGCCGGCAACGTCTTCCCGCTCACCGCGGGCTTCGACAACTTCAACCAGATGTTCGCCGGCGACTACGCCTACGACAAGACGGCGAAAGTCGACGTCCTCGATGCGAAGGGGAACCCGGAGACGATGCCGGTGCTCGAGTTCGTCCGCGGCGAGGACCTCCGCACCATCGTCATTCCGAAGGGCGACGCGAGCGCGGCAGCGATCGTGGCCCTGCCGAGCGACCGCTACACCCGGCCGCGGCGTGTCGACGAGAAGGGCGACGCCGAGGTGACCGACGTCGGACGCAAGGGCGGCCGCTTCCTCATCGGCATGCAGCCGGTGAAGGCGCCGTTCGCGCTCACCGTCGACCACGAAGAGAAGATCGACAAGAACATCACGAAAGAAGCGATCGAGATCCAGACGAAGAAGGGGATCACGGTCGAGGAGATCATCCGCAACCACCAGGCGTACAAGGCGTACGAAGACTCGATCCAGCCGCGGTACATCGCGCTCGATACGACCAAGCTCCGTTTCACGCTCGAGGCGGGCGAGTCGATCGAGGCCACCATCGCCGGCGACTACTTCTCCGAGCCGCAGGGCCGCAAGGACTGGGTCTGGCAGAACTTCTACGTCAACGGCGTGAAGTGGAAGCACGGGAAGATCCCCGAGCTGCCGCTGATCCAGCCGGAGAAGGTCACGCAGCTCCCGCTCGACCTTCACCTGACCAACGACTACCACTACACCTTCGTCCGCGAGACCGACCTCCTCGGCTATCACACGTACGAAGTGCGCTTCGAGCCGCCGCCGAACGCGCCGGCAGCGCTCCCGCTCTACCGCGGCACGGTCTGGATCGACACGAAGTCGTGGGCGCGCATCCGGATCTCGATGATCCAGCTCAATCTCACGGGCGAGGTCCTCTCGAACGAGGAGCGCGTCGACTTCGCGCCGTTCACGAGCGACTCGTACCGGCCGCTGAGCGCAGCCGAGGTGGAGAAGAGCGATCCGCGCGACGTGCTGTGGCTGCCGAAGCTCGTCAGCGCGCAGCAGGTCGTCTCAGCAGGCGGACGCGCGAATCCGGTGCTGCGCGAGACCGACTTCACGAATTTCCGCATCAACCCGCAGGACTTCGAAGGCGCTCTCAAGACCGCCTCGGCGTCGGACGCCCGCATGGTGCGCGAGACCCCGAGCACCGGCATGCAGTACCTCGAGAAGACGGCGAGTGGCGAGCGCGTCGCGAAAGAGGGTTTCGACCTCTCGCGCAAGTTCCTCCTCGGCGGCGTGCATCACGACGCGGGCCTGCAGTTCCCCGTCCTCCCGCTCGGCGGCATCGACTACTTCAACTTCAACATGCACAACACCGGCATCCAGACGAACGTCTTCTTCGCCGGTATTGTCGTCGTCGCGAACGCGACGAACCCCAACGTCGCGAACACCCGGACCAACATCGGCGCCGACTTTTTCGGCATCGCGGTCCCGACCACCAGCACCGTCTACCGCGGCGGCATCGAACAGAAGAACGAGGCCGTCCGCTCGCTCGGGACATCGCTCACGCTGCGCGCCGGCCATCCGTTCGCGCAGTTCGGCAAAATCGATCTCTCCCTCGGCCTGTCGCACGTCCGGTACAGCCGTGACAGCGACACGGCAGCCGACTTCACCATCCCGACGAGCACGTTCGTCCTCTCCCCCTCGGTCGACATGCAGTACTCGCGCTGGGGCTGGGTCGCCTCGGGCTTCTACGAGTACAACCAGCGGACGCAGTGGAAGCCGTGGGGCCTCCTCTCCGAGTACAACGACAACCAGAAGTCGTTTGCCGACTTCGGCGCCACGGTCGGAAAAAGTTTCTACCTCCCGAAGTTCCAGCGGATCGGCGTGGAGCTGAACTACCTCGACGGCACGCACCTCGACCGCTTCTCGAAGTACGAGCTCGGCTTCTTCGGCACGCAGCGCGTGCACGGCATCAAGTCCGGCTCGGTCCGCGCCGAGAAGATGACGCTCGGCCACCTGACGTACGGCTTCGTCTTCTCCGACCAGTTCCGCCTCGAGTCGTATTACGACTACGCGCTCATCACCGACAGGACCGCGGGCTACGACCGTGAGCCGTTCCAGGGCGTCGGCATCGGCGGCCAGACGATCGGCCCATGGGGAACGCTCGTCCGCCTCGACATCGGAAAGACGATCGGCCGGAATGCCCAGAGCGGATTTGTGGCGAACGTAGTTCTGCTGAAGTTGTTCTGAGACGTGTGTAGGGGCCGGCTCTTAGCCGGCCCCCAAAACATTTACGGATTCTGCGTGTAGAAGTCGACCGAGCCGATGATCGTCTGATGGCCCTGGCCGTCGGTGACTTCCACTGTCAGGCGGTGGCGCGCATTCGAGAGGCGCGTCGTGTCCATGATGAACTTCCAACCCGAGGTCGGCGCCTGGAAGCTGAACTGCGGGTTCACCTGCGCCACGTCCGGACGCGGGAGATGGATCTGCGCATTGCCGACGACATTGCCGTCGATGATCATCGTGACTGCGGTGACGCCGGCGTTCTCGTCGACCGCCCATCCCTGGAACACCGCGTTCCCCTTCAGGTAGTCGTAATTCACCGGTGAGTCGATGAACCCGACCGACGGGAAGTCGTTCTGGTCGCTGACGCACTCGAAGAACACCGGGATCCCGTCGCTGGTCGGCAGCTCGCTGAAGTTCTGCTGCTGATCGCCCACGCGCACCTTCAAGACGTGATTGCCTGGGCGGAGTCCGAGAGCGACGAGCGCGCCGACGTCGAGCGTGAACATATAGCCGGAGCGCGGCGCGTCGGGATAGTTCGGGTAGTAGCGCTCCACGTCGAAGCGCGGGAGGCCGTAGCAGTTCGCGTACTGATTGAAGAGCGTGTTGAATCCGCAGTCGTCGGTCGACGCCCAGCGGACGCCGTCGATCATCATCTCGACGTACGAGACGCGGCCGACCTCCGTACGCGGGGCGAGGTCGAGCGCCCAGCCGCGGACCGGAGTGATGTGCGACTTGAAGTTGACCGGCGGCGAGACCGGCGAGCTCGGG
>DASXIH010000499.1:0-2618 GCA_036498125.1 Thermoanaerobaculia bacterium | reverse complement strand
GCTCCTGACGCGCTTCGGCATCCGCGAGCTGTTTGCGCTCATCGTCGACGGCACCGAGGTGCGCCTCGGGAAGCCGGACCCGGAGGGCTACCTGCTGACCGCGCGGAAACTCGGCATCGCGCCGGAGAACTGTGTCGTCTTCGAGGACTCGCACGTCGGCGTCCTCGCCGCAAAAAGAGCGGGCATGGTCTGCGTTGCCGTGCGGAACCCGCGCGCCCGCATTCCGCAGGACGTCACCGCGGCCGACGTCATCGTCGACTCCTTCGAGCAGCTCAACGCCGCCGCGCTGCGTGCGCACTGAGGTCGGCGATCAGCCGGATGAGCCGCCGCCTCTCGGTATCCGCCGTCTCGTACGCGCGCCGGAGCATCTGGACCTCTTCTTCGTCCTCGAACGCGGCGACCGTGAAGCCGTCGTCTGGCTGAACCGCCGAGTCGCTGCGGATCGCCGTCCAACGGCCCTCGGCGAATGAATGCGTGACGCAGCCGCGGGTGCGCATCCGTTGCGCGTCGCCGAGGCGGGCCAGGATCGCCTCGCCGTGCGAGAGGCCGCGCTCGCCTCGCGCGTTCGCCCGCTGTGCGTCCAGGATCCGGGAAATGAACGACGCGATCATCTGCTCGAGCAGCTCCGCGGAGTCACCGATCGCCTCGACGAAGCGCGCCCCGGTGTGCGATACCTTCGTATCATCGCTGGCGAGTCGGGCCACGAACGTACGCCGCACCTCGCAGACGAACTCGACCGAGGCGCCCTCGGAGAGAAAGCTGAGGCGGAATTGGTCACCCGGGGACGCTTGTCCGTAATGTTCGATGAAGGCTCCGCCGACACCGATGTCGAGAATGAGCGCTCCCTCGCCGTTGACCGTACCGAGAATCGGCTTCAGTAGCTTGAGGCGCTGGAACTCCCGGCGATCGAGCATGGGGCAAGCATATTGCTGTCGAGGGCGGTTGGTGCCATGACACCCGGTCGCGAGCGGCGCAGCTTCTGGCGTGTTGGGCCGGAGAGTACCTGGACGACCGTGTTGCCGGTCGCGTTCATCATCGTCTCTCTGCTCTCGCTCGTGGTCCTGCCGCTGATCGTGTCGAACCACACGGCGACGATGCGGCGGGAGATCACGCGGGTCGCCGATCCGGCGCGGCGGGGCGTGAACCAGATCCAGGTCGACCTCTCCTCCGAGCTCGACAAAATCATCGCCTTCCAGGTCACCGGGCAGGAGCAGTACCGCCGCGACTACGAGGCGTTCTACGCGCACGAAGAGCAGAACCGGAAGCTGTTGCAGAAGCTCGCGCCCGAGCTCGGCACCGACATCTCCGGCTCCATCAACGACTTCTTCGTCGCCTCGGCGCAGTGGCACACCGCCGTGCGGCAGCAGGAGTTCGTCAGCCGGAAGCTGCCGGAGGAAGTGTTCCTCGCGCGCCTGTTCGAGAAACACCCCGCCTACGAGCGCTCGCTCCACGCCGCGTCCGACCTAGAGGCGGCGATCCAAGGTTCCATCGAGGATCGCCTCGCACGCATCCGCGACGCCGAGCGCCTGAATCTCTCGCTCACGATCATCCTGACGATGCTGGCGCTCACCTCGGCGCTCCTCGTCGCGGGCCTCGGGCGCCAGATGCGCCTCCTCGCGCGCGAGGCGATGCGGCGCCGGCAGGAGGCGGAGCGGGACGCAGCCGACGCGAAGGTCGCACGCGCTGCGGCGGAGCATGAGGAGCGGCGCGCCGCGTTTCTTGCGGCGGCGGGGCAGGAGCTCGCAGCCTCGCTCGATCTGCCGCAGACGATCGCGCGGCTCGCGAGGATCGTCGTCTCGAATCTCGCCGAAGTCTGCGTCGTCGACATGAAGCAAGGCGATTCCGGCCTGCAGCGCGCCGCGGTCGCGCACCGGAAGCCGAACGGCGAGGCGACGCTCTCGAAAAAGAGCGGCCAGACGTTCGCTCCCGTCCCCGACACGATCGCGGAGGTGCTGAAACAACACGAGCCGCGCCTGATCGGGAGCGTCTCGGCGATCGCGGCGTACTTTGGCGGCGAGAGCCAGCATCCCGTGCTCGTCGTACCGCTGGTAAGCCGCGGCGAGACCCTCGGCGTCATCGCCGCGATCGCGCGGACGGAGCGTCCCTTCACCCACGAGGACGTTGCCCTCTTCGCCGAGCTCGCGCGCGTCGGCTCGCTCGCGATCGACAACGCGCGGCTGTACCTCGAGTCGCAGCAGGCGCTCCGCGCGCGCGAAGAAGTCCTCGCCATCGTGTCGCACGATCTCCGCAATCCGCTCAACGCCGTGAAGCTCGGCGCCTCACTGCTCGCGACCTCCGAGGCGATCAGCGGCGGCGACCGCGAACAGCTCGAGATCATCGACATCTCCGCGAACCGCATGGCCGACCTCATCGCCGACCTGCTCGACGTCACGCGGCTCGATGGCGGGAAGCGGCTGCCGATCGAGCCGGCGCACCTCGACGTCGAGCCGCTCTTCAACGAGGCGCACGAGCTGTTCCGGTCACAGGCGGCGGCGAATGCGATCAACCTCGAATACGAGATCGAGCCCGCCACTCCCTCCATCTACGCCGACCGCCATCGCGTGATGCAGGTGCTCTCGAACCTGATCGGCAACGCGCTGAAGTTCACGCCGGCGCAG
>DASXIH010000498.1:0-16020 GCA_036498125.1 Thermoanaerobaculia bacterium | reverse complement strand
GTCGCCCGAGTTGTGGTCACACGTGACCGCGACCGGCGAGCCGTCGTCGTTGATCGCCGAGACGGAGAACGTCGCGATCGCGCCAGAGGTGCTGGTCGCAGCGACGGTAATTCCATCCGGAATATTCAGGATCGGAGGATCGGTCTGGGGCCGTTCGATGATCGTGATCGTCGCAGGCCCGATCGGGCGCGGCGGACCATCCGGCGTGTCGTACGCGTTCACCGTCAGGGACCAAACGCCCTCTGCGAACGTGACCGGCACCGAGACGCCCGCCAGGAGGTTCGAGGAGTTCCCGTCGTTCGGGACGGTGAAGTTCGCCGGTCCGCTGAAAACGAGGTCGTTGTGATCCGCACCGAAGACCGAGTCCGTCTGCAGATCCATCGTCTCCTCGGCCGAGAAGAGATAGAACTGATTGGGGGTGATCGTCAGGGACGCGGTTTGGGCGAAGGCCCCTGTCGCAGCGAAAAGCAGCGCGACAAAAGCCGGCAGAAAAATGCGTACGGAACGCATAGGTAACTCCTCCTTGCAGGTTCGGACCGGGTTAAAAACTAGCTGCGACTATGGGCGTCTGGAATGAATGATATCCCGTTTAATGACATGGCGGGGAATCTGCCGTGAGCCGGATCACATTTTGATAGGCTACGCGTTTCCGCCGAGAGGCGGCGATTTCGCTGAAACCTATGATTGATAAAGTCCTTACAGCCATTTTTGGCTCGAAACACGAGCGCGACGTCAAGCGGATGTTGCCGATCGTCGCCCAGATCAACGCCCTCGAGCCCGAGATCAGCACCCTCTCCGACGACGGCCTCCGGGCGAAGACCGTCGAGTTCCGCGAGCGCGTCCGTCCGCAGGTCGAGGCGGTCGAGGCCGCGAAAAAGGAAGTTCCTCGGGACGAGAACACGCTCAAGGCGGCGAAGGAAGACCTCCAGTTCGCCCTCGACGACATCCTCCCCGAGGCGTTCGCCGTCTGCCGTGAGGCAGGCAAGCGCGTCCTGAACATGCGGCACTTCGACGTCCAGCTGATGGGCGGCATCGTGCTCCACCGCGGGAAGATCGCCGAGATGAAGACGGGCGAAGGTAAAACGCTCGTTGCCACCCTCGCGGGCTACCTGAACGCGCTCACCGGCCGCGGCGTCCACGTCGTCACCGTGAACGACTACCTCGCCCGCCGCGACTCCGAGTGGATGGGCCGCATCTACAAGTTCCTCGGCCTGACGGTCGGCGTCATCCAGAACCACCACGGCGATCGCGAGCGGCAGGAAGCGTATCGCTGCGACGTCACGTACGGGACGAACAACGAGTTCGGCTTCGACTACCTCCGCGACAACATGAAGTTCGACCTCGAGGCGATGGTGCAGCGCGATCCGGCTTACGCGATCGTCGACGAGGTCGACTCGATCCTCATCGACGAGGCGCGTACGCCGCTCATCATCAGCGGTCCCTCGGAGGAGTCGGTCGACAAGTACTACTCGGTCGACCGCATCATCCCGCGCCTCGTCGCCGAGACCGACTTCCAGGTCGACGAGAAGCAGCACACCGCCGTGCTGACCGAGGAGGGCGTCGCGCACGCCGAGAAGCTCCTCGGCGTCGACAATCTCTACGACCCAGCCAACATGGACACGCTGCACTGCGTGCAGCAGGGCCTCCGCGCTCATACTCTGTACAGGCGCGACGTCGAGTACCTCGTCAAGGACGGTGAGGTCATCATCGTCGACGAGTTCACCGGACGCCTGATGCCGGGACGCCGCTGGAGCGACGGTCTGCACCAGGCGGTCGAGGCGAAGGAGGGAGTGAAGATCGAGGCGGAGAACCAGACGCTCGCCACGATCACGTTCCAGAACCTCTTCCGCATGTACGACAAGCTCGCCGGCATGACCGGTACCGCCGATACGGAAGCGGCGGAGTTCGAGAAGATCTACAACCTCGAAGTCGTCGTCATGCCGCCGAACCGGCCGATGGTCCGCAAGGACATGGCGGACCTCGTCTTCCGCACGGAGCGGGAGAAGTTCGAGGCGATCATCAAGGACATCAAGGAGAGAAGCCAGGAAGGCCAGCCTTCACTGGTCGGCACGATCTCGGTCGAAAAGTCGGAGCTCCTCGGCTCGATGCTCAAGCGCCAGGGCGTGCCGCACGTCGTCCTGAACGCGAAGTACCACGAGCGCGAAGCGGAGATCGTGGCGCAGGCGGGCCACAAGGGCGCCGTCACGATCGCCACGAACATGGCCGGCCGCGGCACGGACATTCTCCTCGGCGGCAATCCGGAGTTCCTCGCGGCGCAGAAGACGCGCGAGGTCGCCGATCCGGCGGAGCGGCAGCGGATCGAGGGTGAGATCAAGACGCAGTGGCAGATCGATCACGACGAAGTGGTCCGCCTCGGCGGCCTGCACATCGTCGGGACGGAACGCCACGAGTCGCGCCGTATCGACAATCAGCTCCGCGGCCGTTCGGGACGCCAGGGCGATCCCGGCTCCTCGCGCTTCTATCTCTCCCTCGAAGACGATTTGATGCGCATCTTCGGTTCCGACCGCATCGCGGGCCTGATGCAACGCATGGGAATGGAAGAGGGCGTGCCGATCGAGCACGGCATGGTCACCCGCGCCATCGAGCGCGCGCAGAAGCAGGTCGAAGGCCGCAACTTCGAGGCGCGCAAGCACCTCCTCGAGTACGACGACGTGATGAACAAGCAGCGTGAGTCGATCTACACGCTGCGCCGTTCGATCCTCGAGGAGCGGGAGGGGAAGGAGTACATCGTCAACGCGGCCGACGACATCGTCGAGTTCCTCGTCGACACCCACTGGCCGGAGGATCAGCGCGAGCATCCGAACGAGACGGAGCTCAACGCCGAGTTGTACGACTACTTCGGCATCGACCTGAAGTCGGCCGGCGTCGACATGGAGACGATGCGCCGCGACGAGGCGCGCGAGAAGCTCACCGAAGCCGTCAATCGCCGCTTCGACGAGAAGGAAAAGGCGATCGGCGCGGAGGCGATGCGCCTCCACGTCAAGTACCTCCTGCTGCAGGTCATCGACCAGCAGTGGAAGGACCACCTGCTCAACATCGACCACCTGAAGGAAGGCATCGGACTCCGCGGCTACGGCCAGCGCGATCCGCTCGTCGAGTACAAGAAGGAGTCGTTCGACCTCTTCCAGGAATTGATGGAGCGCGTTCAGGACCGCGTCGTGAAGTACCTCTGGAAGATCGACGTGGTCGTCGAGCGCGAAGGCGAGCGGCAGGAGGAAGTGCAGCGCGTCCAGCGCTCCATGCCCCTCCCGCAGAAGCCGAAGCAGCAGCCGATGATCTTCTCCGGCTCCGGCGGCGCCTCCGCCCCCGCCCCTGCAAAGCGCACCGAACCCAAGATCGGCCGCAACGACCCCTGCTGGTGCGGCTCAGGCAAGAAGTACAAGAAGTGCCACGGCACGGCGGCGTAACTACGCGCGCCGCGCTGCGGCCCGCCGCTGCATCCACGTCATGAGGATGTAGAGCGCGGCGACGACGAGGGCGAAGCCGATCAGCCATTCGGATTTGGAGGAGAGGACTTTGCGCAGGGCGTCGGGATCTTTCATCAGGCCGGGCTGGTCGCCGATGACGCGCATGCCAAACCAGGCGAGGGCTCCGTTGAAGAGGCCTGCGCCGGCGATGGTGGTCAGCGAGAAGACGGTGAAGTTCATCCGGAAGAGGCCTGCCGGGATCGAGATGAGGTGACGGATGGCGGGGAGGAGTCGCGCCACGAAGATGCCGCCGCCGCCGTACTCCTCGAACCAGGCGTCCGCTTTCTTCAGGCGATCGGGCGAGAGGTGCACGAATTTGCCGTACTTCTCAACGATCGGCCGTCCGAGCTTCCCTGAGATCCAGTAGCTCAGTGCCGAGCCCACCCACGATCCGGCGGTTGCGGAGAGGACAACGAGCCAGATGTTCAGCTTCCCCTGCGCCGCCCAGAACGCCGCCGGCGGGATCACGACCTCGGCCGGGACGGGAAGCGCCGTGCTTTCGAGGACCATCAGCACGAACACGCCGAGGTAGCCGTGATCGAGGACGAACTGCATCCAGGAGGCGACGAGGGAGTGGAGCATGGGGCGCGGATACTACAACGCAGCCAGCGCCGCGCGCTTCACTTTCCCGCGCTCGTCGACCGGGATCGCGTCGATCAGTTTCACGATCCGCGGGACCTTGTGCGACGAGAGGCGTGAGCGGCAGAACTCGCGGATCGTCTCGCGCGTGACGTCCCCATTCGCGACGACAGCCGCGGCGACGACTTCGCCGCGCGAGCCGGCCGGCTCGCCGTAGACCTTCACCTCGCGCACGCCTTCGATTTGGAGGATCACCTGCTCGACTTCCCGCGGGTTGACCTTCTTGCCTGCGGTGTTGATCCATTCGCTGGAGCGGCCGGCGAGGGCGATCTCGCCGTTGTCTCGCTTTTCGATGATGTCGTCGGGTGTGAACTTCCCGTCGAACGGGATGAATGTATCGGCGTCGAGCAGATAGCCGAGGGTCACGTTTGCGCCACAAATCGCTCCGTCGATTGTGACGCCGTTCATCGGCGTGCCGACCGTTCCGCGCTCCACCGCGCCGCCCTTGCGGTCGTACGCGATTCCGCCGACCTCGCTGCAGCCGTAGAACGAGTGAATCTCGATACCGAACCGTTCGCGGAAGCGTTTCGACGTCGACGGCAGCAGGGGCGCGCCGGCGGAGACGAACGTTCGCACCGTCTCGAAGCAGCCGTCGTCGAGCGGAAGCGACGCGAGGTGCTCGAACACCATCGGGATCAGCGGCGCGACAGCGCAGCGGTGGCGGTTTGCGAGGCCGAGGAGTGAGAGCGGAAGGTACTCGTTCGAGACGACGACCGCCGTCCCCTGGATCAGCAGCGGTATCACGAGGTTCGAGAAGCCGTACGAGTGCGAGAACGGAATCGCGCCGAGGTTCGTGTCGGCGGAGCGGATGTCCATCGTCGAGCAGATGTTGACGGCGTCGGCGATGAGGTTGTCGATGGAGCAGACGATCGCCTTCGGCATGCCGGTCGAGCCGGAGGAGAGCTTGAGCACGCGTGCCTCGGGCGGCAGCTTCGGACGTCCGAAGTGCTGCATCACGGCGGCGACTTCGCTCCGCGGCGCGTCGCGGTCGAAGAGGGCCACGATCGCCCCGCGGTCGACCGCCGCGAGGAGCGTGGCGACGAAGCCGGCGGAGTTCGGGAGCTGCAGTGCCGTCAGCTCGCCCTGGCGGAAACGGGGCGCCAGCTCACGGGCGCGCGCGAGCAGCGCGCCGCGCGTGACGACGCGATCGTGCTCGATGAGCGCGACGGCGTCGGGATCGGTGTCGACGAGGTCGACAAAGCGTGGCAGCATGCTTTCTGATTCTGTCATGCACGACGTCATCGTCATCGGCGGTGGACCCGCCGGATCGACCGCCTCAACGCTGCTGGCCCGGGAAGGCTTCCGCCTGGTGCTGTTCGAACGCGAGCGCTTTCCGCGATTTCAGATCGGCGAGTCGATGCTCCCTTACAGCAACGACATCTTCCGGCGCCTCGGCGTGTACGAAAAGCTCGTCGACGCCGGCTTTTTTCCGAAGTACGGCGCCGGATTCGTGACCGCCGACGGCTCCGCGGGGACGGTGTTTCGCTTCCGCGAGACGCTCGAGCCGCCGTACCAGCGGTCCTTCCAGGTCGAACGCTCGCGGTTCGATCAGCTCCTGCTCGACCACTCACGCGAGAACGGCGTGGAGGTTCACGAGGAGACGGCGATCGCGCGCGTCGATCTGTCGGACAAGAGCCGGCCTGCCGTGGAGACGACGGCCGGAGAGCGCCACGAGGCGCGTTTCGTCATCGACTGCAGCGGCCACGGGGCGCTCCTGGCGCATGCAACCGGACGCCGCATCAACATCGAGTCGCTGAAGAAGACGGCGATCTTCTCGCACTTCAAGAACGTCCGGCCGGCCGAGGGGAACGACCGGTACACCATCGTGGTCGTCGTCCTCCGCAACGGCTGGTTCTGGATGATTCCGCTGAGCGACGAGAAGATGAGCGTCGGACTGGTGACCGATCGCCAGAGCGTCATCGAATCGGGGCTGCAGCCGGAAGACCTTCTGGAGCGAACGATCGCGATGACTCCTTACGTCGCGGAACGGATGAAGAACGCCGAGCGGACGATGGAGGTGCGGCAGCGGAAAGACTTCTCGTATCGCGTCTCGAAGCTGGTCGGCGAGAACTTCGCGGTCTCCGGCGATGCCGCAGGCTTCCTCGACCCGATCTTCTCGACGGGAGTCATGATCGCGCTCACCTCGTCATCCCGGCTGGCGGACGGGATCGCGGAGAAGCTGCGTACGGGCTCGATGCGCGGGTTGCTGCAGCACCAGCGGAAGACGCAGACGGCGATCGACCGCTATCTCCGGTTCATCGAGAACTTCTACCGTCGCCCGTTCATCGAGATGCTGCTGCATCCCGACCCGCCGCACGCGATGTACATGGCGATCGTCCGGATGCTGGGCGGGAATGTTTTCTCCTCGCGATTTGATCGAATGATGCTGGCTATATTCTTCTCGCTGGTGCGGCTGCAGGACCGATTCGGGTTCGCGCCGCGCATCGAGTGGAACGCGCTGCCCGGCGCGGCCAGGGTGTGAAAATGACAAATGTGAATTTGAGAACGAAGCTCAAGGAGCTGCTCATCGAGCGGCTCAAGTTCGAAGACATGACGCCGGCGGACATCGCCGACGAAGATCCTCTGTTCGCCGGCGGCCTCGGCCTCGACTCGATCGACGCCCTCGAGATCGTGGTGATGCTCGAGAGCGAGTTCGGGATCAAGGTGAAGAACGAGACGGCCGCGCGGGAGCACTTCCGCTCGATCGCGTCGCTCGCCGATTTCGTCGAAGCCCGGCTCGCGCAGCAGCAGAATGCGTGAGCTCCCGCATCAGATCCCGTTCCGCGTCGCGTCGAAGCTGATCCGCCGCGACGAGAGATCGATCGAGGGGGAGTTTCTCTGCACCACGAACGATGCGATGCCGCTCGACGCGATGCTCGTCGAGGCGATGGCGCAATTCGGCGGCGCGCTGGTGTTCGACGCGCAGCGACAGGGGTATCTCAGCGCGATCGACGATTGCGTAGTGACGCGCGTGCCGGTCGCCGGCGACGTCGTCCGCATCGAGGTGAAGCTCGACGCGTCGCTCGGCGCGCTGCATCGGTTCAGCGCGGTCGGCCGCATCGACGGAGTAGAAGTGGCCCGGGCCCGGTTTTGTCTCGCCGCCCATGCGGAAGCCTGACCCGAACGTTCGCATCGCCGTCACCGGCGCCGGCATCATTTGCGCGATCGGCCGCGACAAGGCGGAGGTGTGGCGCTCGATCCGCGAGTCGCGCGATGGGATCGGGAAGCTGACGCGACTCGCGGGCGAGACGTTTCCGACGAACCTCGCTGCCGAGGTGCTCGAGGAACTACCGATGCCGATCGGGAAGCGGGAAGCGAAGCGCCTTTCGCGCACCGATCGCCTCGCCCTCGTCGCCGCGAACGAAGCAATCGAACAGGCGTCCGGGAATGCGCCGCTGCCGCGCGAGCGGGCGATCGTCGCGACCGGGACGTCGACCGGCGGCCTGCTCGAAGGGGAGGAGTACTTCTTCGAGCGGCTCGTCCGCGGACGCGTGCGGGCGCGTGTCTCGCGCGTCGTTCAGCAGCCGACCTCCGGGCCCTCGGATGCGGTCGCGAACGCATTTGGCCTCGGCGGCGGAGCGATCTCGAACGCGACTGCCTGTGCCTCCGCCGGCGCGGCGATCGGAATCGCCGCCGACAACCTCCGCTCGCGGCACGCCGACGTCGCGATCGCCGGCGGCAGCGACGCGCTCTGCCGCCTCACGTACAGCGGTTTCAACGTGCTCCAGGCGGTGGATGAAGCGCCGTGCACTCCGTTCGACGCGAACCGGAAGGGGATCACGCTCGGCGAAGGGGCTGCGTATCTGGTGCTGGAGCGGTGGGAGGACGCGGTCGCGCGCGGCGCAACGATCCTCGCGGAGCTCTGCAGCTACGGCGCATCGTGCGACGCGCATCATCCGACCGCTCCGGCGGAAGACGGCCGCGGCGCGGAAGCGGCGATGCGAGCGGCGCTCGCCGAGGCGCATGTGAGCGGCGTCGACTACGTGAATGCGCACGGAACGGGGACGCTCCTGAACGACTCGGCCGAGTCGCTGGCGATCATTTCGGTCCTCGGCGCCACGGCGCCGGTCTCGTCTTCGAAGTCGTATTTCGGCCACACCCTCGGAGCCTCCGGCGCGCTCGAAGCGGTGATCAGCATCCTCGCGTTGCAGGAACAGCTTGCGCCGCCGACGCTTCGCCTCCGCAACGCCGCGGCGGCGCTCGACTACATCCCGGACACGCCGCGGCCGATGCCGATGGAGCACGTCCTGTCGAATACCTTCGGTTTCGGCGGTTCGAACGTGTCTCTCCTTTTCCGTCGCGTTGACTGAGACGCGCCTGCTTTTTGGAGAGGCGGACGCCCTCGTCCGCCTGCGCGGCGTCACCCGCGCTGTCGCGCGGCCGGGCGGACGGGGGCGTCCGCCCCTCCAGCAGACGTCGCGTGCTATAAACCAACCCGGAACCTGATGAATCGAGTGGCCGTGACGGGGATCGGCGTCGTCGCGCCAGGCGCGGTCGGTGTCGGCGCATTCCGCAGTCTCCTCGCCGGCGGCCGCAGTGCCGTGACGGAAGTCGACCGATTCGATGTCGAAGGATTGCGAGGCACGCATGCGGCGCTGGTCCGCGACTTCAACGCCCGCGACTTCATCGCACCGATGAAGATGCGGCGGATGAACGTTCTTTCGCGCTTCGGTGTCGCCGCCGCGAAGATGGCCTTCGACGATGCGCAGCCGGTCGATCCGGCAACGACCGGGGTCGCGATCGGCACCGCATTCGGCCCGGTCCAGACCTCGGTCGACTACATGCGCGAATACGTCGAGAAAGGGGCGTCGCTCGCGCCGCCGCAGCTTTTCGCGGAGTCGGTCGCGAATGCGCCGGGGAGCCACATCGCCATCGAGTGGGGACTCCGCGGCTTCAACATCACGGTGACGCAGCGGGAGTCGTCAGCGCTCGCCGCCGCGATGCACGGCGCGTCGCAGATCGTGAAAGGCGCCGCGACCGCGGCCGTGATCGGCGGAGTCGAGGAAGTGAACGAGATGATCTTCAGTGTTCTCGATCGTCTCGGCTCGCTCGGCAATGAGTCGCGTCCGTTCGACCGCCGCCGCGACGGCTTCGTTCCGGGCGAAGGAAGCGCCATGCTCGTCGCGCAGGCCGACGCGGAAGAGGCATACGGCTATCTCGCGGGATTCGGGATCGCACGCGATACGACCGCCACCATCTCCGATTGGGGAGATGATCATCACGCCTTGGTGACGGCGATGCGTGGTGCAATCGACGATGCCGGCGTGACGGTGAAGGACATCGACGCCGTCTACGCCTCTGCGAATTCGACGCGGCGCGCCGATCGCGTGGAGTACCGTGCGATTCAGGAGCTGTTCGGTGAGGGCGCGCCGCCGGTCGTCGCGACGAAGGGGTTCTTCGGCGAATACGCGTCGGGTGGGGCGCTGCAGCTGGTCGCGGCGCTGCTTGCGATCGATGAGCAGGCCCTGCAACCTTCGTGCGGCTTCGAGGAAGGCGACGCGGAGATGCGCGTCGACGTCGTCCGGGAGCGCCGCCAGGTTCCCTTGCGCAACGTGCTCGTGAACAGCGTCTCGGCGGGCGGTGGAATCGTCTGCGCGGTCGTCTCGCGGGAGGCTGCATGAAGCTGCTCGCGGTCATCCCGGCTCTGAATGCGGAAGGGACGATCGGCGACGTCGTACGAAAGACGCGCGAGCAGATCGAGGACGTCATCGTCATCGACGACGGTTGCACCGACCGGACGGCCGGCGTTTCACGCGCCGAGGGAGCGACGGTGCTGCGGCACGACGTGAACCGCGGGAAGGGGGCATCGCTCAAGAGCGGCTTCGCATTCGCGTGCGAGCACGGCTACGACGCCGTGATCACCCTCGACGCCGACGGCCAGCATCTCCCATCAGAGATTCCGAAGATCATCGCCGCGTGGCAGGAGAGCGGCGCCGATCTCGTGATCGGCGGACGTGCGCATCTGTTCGATCACATGCTGCCCCGCCGCCGGATGGCGAATCGTTTTTCGGCGTGGGCGATTGCGAAGGCCGCCGGGACACGCGTCAGCGACTCGCAGAGCGGCTTTCGCCTCTACACCGCGCGCCTGCTGCGCGAGGTCCGCCTCCGCTCGGACGGATTCGACATGGAGAGCGAAGTGATCATCCGCGCCGGCGTCCGGAAGCTGCGCATCGTCGTCACGCCCGTCGATCTCGGCTTCATCGACGGACTCTCAACGAGTCATTACCGTCCGCTCGGCGACACCCTCCGCATCGCCTGGACCGCCGTCCGCGCCCGCTTCCTCTGGCGGTAAACGACCTACATTGAAGCGCGCGGGGCCAAATTGGGATGAAGCGTAGGCAAATTACAGCCACGCGGGCCAGCGAACGGCACGAAGCGCATGCAGCCGAGAGTTACGCCGCCGATTTCGACCGCGTCTGTGAGGCTCGCACGCCGCGTAGAAGGCCCGCCACGCTGATGTCTTCGTCGAGCTCTTCCCAATGAATACCTTCGCCTTCGCCGATCAACTCAAAGCGGCCTCGCTGTCCTGTTGAGCCATGCAGTAAGCGCGGAAACCACACGAGAGGAACGGAAAGCTTGCGACCGTCGACTAGGTGAACTGTAAGTTCCTCGTCGGAAACGAAGACCTCACTCGCAAGAGGTTCTGTGTAGTCAGATGGAGTTGTGCTCATTCCAAGCCCTCAAGAACTCGTGCTGCCTGTCGACGACTATTCGCTCCAGCTCACGAAGTTCGTGAGCTGCGAAACCGCGCGATTTCGCCAGCGATATCTCTCCGAGCCAGAACTTTGCCACCTTTCGCTCTCGACGCACATGAATGTGAGGCGGTTCGTCGCGTTCGTTGCTGTAGAAGAAGAAACGGTACGCTCCCACTCGAGCGACTTCCGGCACGCCCAAGGAGTATAGCGGATGCGGAAGCGCGCGAGCACGGCCGCGCAGCGGCACCTTTTGCGGGCTACTCGACGTTCTTAACGGCGTGGAGTAACGCGCGCGGAAGCCGTCGCGCCCCACGGCGGGCCGCAACAGCTCTTGTGTGGAGTTAGGTGACGTACCGGCACGTTGTTTCCTGGCAGCGGCTTATCCATCCAGACGACCAGCGTCACGCTGACGATGAAGCGTGCAGCCCCGGCTGCTGGATAACGCGTGTGAGCGAAAATGTTCCAGCGGTGTCCTCCAATAGCGCATGACCAACAAGAACACTCAATACGATGGCCCATAGGGCCGGCCCGGTAATCGCTAGACCCCATTCCTGTTCAACTCCTCGCGTGGCACGAACGTGCGGGATTGAAACCATGAAAGTAGGGGATACGAGTTACGTAGACGAACGAAACGAGCGGCAGAGCGAGGGGTTCCATTCCCAAAATCCGAAGTGGCACTGTCGGATGTCAGCGTCGTAAACGCGTTGCGCACTGGCGAATCTTTCCGTGTCGCGATGCCGCAGCTGCTCCCGTGCGGCGAGATCGTGGTCCTGCTCCGCTGAGATCTATCGCCGCGCCGCGCGTTCGAGCTTCCGGACCTCGACAATGAGGTTTCGGACCATCCATGGATGGTCCTGAGGCTCGGCATCGAGCTTCCAGACCTCGATGATGAGGTCTCGGACCACCCATGGATGGTCTTAAGGCTCGACATCGAGCATCCGGACCTCGACGACGAGGTTTCGGACCACCCATGGATGGTCTTTAGGCTCGACATTGAGCTTGCGGACCTCGACAACGAGGTCTCGGACCATCCATGGATGGCCTTCCGGGTCGATCGCGCACTCTCCGACCCTCAAGCTCGAGCTTCGGGACCTCGACGAGGAGCTCCCGAAGCTCGATGACGAGGTCAGGGGGCTAGTGCGGCGACTGCGCGGCCGGCGTCAGCGGCTTCGCGGGCGGCTCCTCCTTCGGGAGCGGCTTGCGGGGGAACATTTCGGGGCGGTTGGCGGCCTCCCAGACGAAGGTCGCGATGACGACGGCGGCTTGCATCAGGTCTTCGCGCTGCAGGCGTTCGTAGGTGTCGAAGTTCGTGTGGTGGGTGCGGGTCTCGTACTCGACTTCGTCCTGGATGAACTGGAATCCCGGGATGCCGATTTCGTCGAACGAGAGGTGGTCGGTGCCGCCGGTATTGCGCATCGTGATGGTGGTGGCGCCGAGGTCGTGGAGTGGTTTGAGCCACTCCTCGAAGATGGGGACGGCGGCGGCGTTTTCCTGCGTGTAGACGCCGCGGACTTTGCCGGTGCCGTTGTCGAGGTTGAAGTAAGCGGCGAGCTTCGCCTGCTCCGGTTTGATTGCAAGCGGGCCGCGCTTCTGGAGGAACGAGGGGAGCGACGCTTCGCTCGGATCGAGCAGCGGCTTGGAGCCGAAGTGCTGCGCGACGTATGCGTGCGAGCCGAGGAGTCCTTCTTCTTCGCCGGACCAGAGAGCGATGCGGATCGTGCGCTTCGGCGCGATGCCGATCGCCTTCAGGATGCGGACCGCTTCCATGACCGCCACGGTGCCGGCGCCGTTGTCGGTCGCGCCGGTGCCGCTATGCCATGAGTCGAGGTGCGCGCCGAGCATGACGACCTCGCCGTTCTTCGACGTGCCGGGGATCTCGGCGATGGTGTTGTACTGCTGCGGGTTCTCGTAATACGTCGCCTTCACGTCGAGCTCGAGCTCCGGATCCTTCTTGTGCTCCGCGAGCCGGACGATGCGGGCGTACTGCTCGTCGGAAACCGTGACCGACGGCACCGGGTACTGTTCGTTCGGGCGCTGGTTGCCGGCTCCCTGCACGTGGATCGTGCCGAAGTCGGAGCCGCCTGCGACGATGACGGCGAGCGGCTTCTCCTCGGCGAGGAGCTTCAACGTGTCCTGCGTGAGCTGACGCCGCTTGAGCGCGGCTTCGCGGTTGAAACGCGACGGCCCGGGCATCTCGTACTGCGAAAGCTCCTCGAGCGATTTGTCGTCGTAGCGCTGGAACTGCGCCTTGTCGTGTGGCTTGAACTCGCGCGGGTCGCCCAGGAGGAGGAACTTTCCGGCGAGCTTCCCTTTGAGTTTCTCGAGATCTTCTTTCGACTCGATCTTCGCCTGCACGACCTTGCCGCGGACGGGTCCGTTCGTTGCCGGCGTCCACGCGCGCGGCACGGCGATGAGCTGCGCGACGTCGGGCGAGACGAGACGCAGCGAGCAGGAGTCGTACGACCAGCCGCGGCCGAACGGTCCCCACTCTTCCAGGTGCGCGTTCGAGAGACCGAGCTCGGTCAGCTTGTCGCGGGTCCACTCGTTCGCCCGCTTCATGTTCGGCGAGCCGGTGAGTCGCGGGCCGATGTCGTCGGTCAGCGTCTCCGCGATCTCCATCACTTTCGAGTTGCGGAAACCCTCCTCGCGGATGCGTGTCTGCATCGTGAGGTCGGGGGTGTCGGCGGCGAAGAGAGAGAAGGAGAGGAGGAAAAGGACGGCTGTCAGCTTTTTCACGGCGACAGAGTGTAGCGGCTACTCGAGCTCGCTCCAATCAATCGTCGTCGGCAAGTTGGACTTTGCAAAAAGGCTCCCGAGCATTTCGGGCGGCGTGTAGACGCGCGTGTCACCGAATTCGCTCGGCCGACGATTCTTCATCGTGAACAGCGCGCGCTGCGAGACGTACTCGAAGTTCGCGTAGTAGTCGTCCTCTTTCTTCTGCTCGAACATCGTCTTGAGGACGCTGAGCTGGCGGGTGAGCGGATCGGCGTCGTACGCATACTGCGGCTCGGCGACCGTGGCGGTCTTCTGCTTGCGCGGCGCCGCCGGTTCGAGGCCGATCGCGATGCGCAGCTCTTCCAGTTCCTGTTCGACGCGGCTGACTTTCGGTTTCTTCTTGTCCGCGGCCCGGAGGAGCAGCGCGGGGATCTTGTTGCAGTTAGCCTGGTGAATGACGTCGCTGCGGGTGATCCACCCGAGGTTCGTCACGCCGCGGCGCGAGGAGACGTTCGCCGTTAGGTTCTCGAGGAACGGACGGACGGCGGTGTTGAACGAGTCGTCGACGCCGTTGAAGAGATTGAGGACGTAGTGGACGCGGAACTCGTCGATCGTCTGCTGCACGGTGCGGGTGATCGGATGGTCGCCGAGGTTCTGCGCGAGGTCGTTCGAGAAGGCGTCGAGATTCTGAACGGAGGAGTCGTAGACGTCTTCGACGCGGTCGATCAGGTCGTTGATCAGCTTGAAGAAATCGAGTCCGCCGCGGCCGAGGGTGTCGAAGAACGGCGACTCGCGGCTGAAGATCAGCCGCATCTTTCGGAAGAGGATCGCCTTCACGATGTCCGAAGCGGCGAGCGTCGCGCTCGGGAGATGCGGCGTGAAGATCAGGATCCCGGAGTTCGAAAACGGCAGGAAGTCGATGACGTTCGCATCGAGGCCGGCGCGCATGTCGAGGATGACGTTGTCGGCTTCGAGGGAGTTGATCGCGGCGATCAGCTTCTGTTTGTGCGCGGCGCCGAAATTGGTGATCTCGTCGATGAGGTGCAGCGGTCCGGCGACGAATCCGAAGTTCTTGTAGTCGCCCTTCGGATCGAGTTTGTCACTGAGGTGCGTGACGCAGTTTCCGAGCGGCTCGCCTTTCCGGAAGAAGTGGTAGAGGTCGCGCTCGATCGGCGTGTCGATGGCATTTCGGATCGCCGAGGTGCCGGTGTCGAGGTCGACGAGGATCGTTTTTCCGTGCCGCGCGAGCGCGAGCGAGAAGTTGATGGCGAACGTCGTTTTGCCGACGCCCCCCTTTCCCGACGAGATAGGAATGATGCGCTTGATGGGCACGGGTACGCGGTCGAGTCTAGCATCCGATAGAATCCGCAGAGATTGCAGACCTCCCTCTTCCGAAAATTCGTGCTGTTCCAGGAGCTCGACGACCGCGAGCTCGCCGCGATTGCCGCGGTTGCGAAGACGCGCCGCTACGCGAAGGACGACGTCATCTTCCACGCCGACGAGAGCGGCGACGTCTTCTGCCTCATCCGCGAAGGGCAGGTGAAGGTGACGATGATCTCGCCGGAAGGGAAGGAGATCATCCTCTCGATGCTCGGCCCGGGCGACTTCTTCGGCGAGATGGCGCTGCTCGACGACGAGCCGCGATCGGCGACGGTGATCGCGACGGAGACGCTCGAAGTCGTCACGATCTGGCGGAGCGACTTCCTGCAGATCCTCACCGAGAATTTCTCGATCGCGAAGAAGGTGCTCGCGGAGCTGTCGCGGCGGTTGCGGCACGCGTCGAACCGGATCGAGTCGCTCGCGACGATGGACGTCTACGGCCGTCTGGCGCGCTTCTTCCTCGACCTCGCGGCGCGGAGCGGCAAGGAGCTCGACAACGGCTATGTCGCGGTGTCGCGCCCGACGCATCAGGCGATCGCAAACACGATCGGGACGTCGCGGGAGACGGTCTCGCGTCTCATTCACGACCTGATGCGGCAGAACCTCCTGCTGTCCGAAGGGAAGACGATCTATCTGCGGAAGACGGCGCTCGACCAATTCAGGGCCGAGTTGTGATCACGGTCCCGAATCTTCTCACCCTCTTCCGCATCGTCCTCGTCCCGTTCTTCCTGGTGGCCTCGATGCGGAGCATGTGGACGCTGGCGTTCGCGCTGTTCGTGACCGCCGCGCTCACCGACGTCCTCGACGGCCACATCGCGCGCCGTTTCAACCAGCGCTCGCGCCTCGGCGCGATCCTCGATCCGGCGGCCGACAAGACGATGATGGTCTGCGGCTACTTCTTCTACACCGTCACGAACAAGCTGCCGCTGGTCGCGCTGCCGGTGTGGCTGACGTTCGTCGTGTTCGTGCGCGACTTTCTGATCATCTGCTGCGCGTACCTGCTGTACACGCGCGTGCACGTGAAGCGGTTCCCGCCGTCGTGGGCGGGCAAGGCCTCGACGGTTCTGCAGGCCGGCACGCTGGCGACGGTGATCGCCGTGAAC
>DASXIH010000497.1:0-4293 GCA_036498125.1 Thermoanaerobaculia bacterium | reverse complement strand
CCGAGGAGGACGGTGAGCCAGAAGTACGCCGGGTAGCCCGCATGCTTGGCGATGTACCCGCTCGCGCTCGAGATGATCGTCGCGGTGAGCCCGTAGGCGGCGGAGAGCAGCGCGTACTCGGTCGCCGCGCGCTCCCGATCGCAGATCGACATCAGGAACGCGAGGAATGCGGCGGTGCCGAGGCCGTAGCCGATGTTCTCCGTGATGGCGGCGGCGTAAATCGACCAGCGTCCCGCGTGGAACGACGCGACGAGGGCATAGCCGAGGTTCGAGAGGCATTGCGCGAAACCGAGCCACAGCAGGCTGCGCCAGATCCCGATGCGCGCGACGATCGCTCCGCCGGCAATCGCGCCTGCGATGCTGATGATGACGCCGATGATGCTCGTGATCGTTCCGATTTCGGCAGGGGAGTAGCCGCGGTCGACCCAGTACGGCTTGATCATCGAGACGATCGCGAACTCGCCGAGCCGGAACGTGAACGCGATGGCGAGAAGCCGCCCGGCGCTGGGGCGGGTCAGCAAGTGTTTGAACGCGGCGATGAAGTCGGGCCGCTCGCCGGCCATGCCGCCGCGATCATCGGGCAATACGAACGTAAAAAGCAGGATCACGAGCGCGACGGCGGCCGCGGTCGAATACGCCGTGCCCCATCCGGCGCGTTGTGCGAGGGCGGCTAGGATGCCGGGCGACGTCATGGCGATGCGATACGCGGTCACGCGGATCGAGTTCACCGGCCCGAGGAGGTCGTGTGGCGTCGCGCGGATCGTGAAGGCGTCGACCGCGATGTCCTGCGTCGCCGAGGCGAGCGTCAGGAGTGCCACGCAGCCGTAGAACAGCGGGCCCGGAATCGCGCTCGCCATGCCGAAGAGCGCGATCGCGATTCCGACCAGTGCCGCGGAGATCCAGCGCCGGTATGCGCCGAAGGTGTCGACGAGCGGCGACCAGAGGAACTTGAGCGTCCACGCGAAGCCGACGATGTTGAGAAGGCCGATGTTCGTCAGGTCGACGTGCCGGAACCGGAGGTACATCGGCACGAACTCTTTGACGATCCCGAACGGCAGCCCCTCGGAGAAGTACAGCACGCCCGCGACGGCGGGGATGAACCAGCGGCGCTTCAAACGCGCGACATGCTATCGCGTCGTCACGACGTTCACGGGGAAGCGGCGCTCGCCAATCGGCGTGTCGTAGTACGCGTTGCCGCTGAGGCGGTAGTGCGCGCGGTTGCCGGTGATGAGGTCGACGATCGATGCCCAGACGTCGCGGATCTCGTGGTACCCGACGCGCGCGCGCACCGGCACCTCGCCGTAGCCGTGCGCCGGGATCGTCACGCGCTCCCGGCTGACCGCGGAGACGAGGTGGGTGTCGTCGGCAAAAAGGTCGAAGTCGAGGTGCTCCACCGGCAGCGAGATCCGGTTCGGATTGTCCACTCCGAGGTTGAAATTGAAGTCGATCGAGGACGCCGAGAGCGGGATCGCGATCGAGATGTGCGGCCGGATGTCACGGACCGAATACGTGGGATTCTGGATATCCAGAACCGACGCGCAACCGCTTGTCAGCAAACTGGCTACGGCCATCGCGATACAGCCACAGGTCAGCAGGAGCGCCACCGCCAGAGGACGTTTCATTCGCATGCCCGCAACTGCAAAAGAGGAGCCTCTGTTCTGGTATGGTGTGCCGGTTGCAAACAACGCTGAACCGGGGACACGTGGGAACTTCCGCGATCATCGCTGCCTATAACGAAGAAGGGACGCTCGCCGACGTCGTGCGCGGGCTCCAGGCTTCGCCGCTGATCGACGAGATCATCGTCGTGAGCGACGGGTCGACCGACCGGACGGTGGAGATCGCCCGCTCTTTCGACATCAAGACCATCGCACTGAAGGAAAACCAGGGGAAGGGCTACGCGATGCGCGTCGGCGTCGACAACGCGGCGCACGACGTCCTCTTCTTCGTCGACGGCGATATGTACAACGTCGCTGACGAGCACATCGAGGCGCTGGTGGCGCCCGTGCTCCGCGGCGAGTGCGACATGAACATCGGCGTCCGGAACCGCGGACGCGTCCTGAACTACCTCCACCTCGAGATGCAGTGCGGTCCGGTGCTCTCCGGCATCCGCGTGATGCGGCGCGAGGTCTTCGACGCCGTTCCGCCGCAGTACCAGGCGGCGTACAAGATCGAGGCGGCGCTGAACTGCTTCTGCTCGCGCGACGGATTCCGCCAGCGGCACACGATCATCCACAACCTCAATCACGTGCTGAAAGAGACGAAGCGCGGGCTCGCGGACGGCCTCGTCAGCCGCGGCCGGATGATGCGCGAAGTCTTCCTGGTGCTGTTCGACCTGCACGTGTTCGAGACGTGGCGCACCGCGCCGGCGCCTGAAAAGGTGGCGGTCGCCGAGTACGACCTCTTCGAGTGATCGCGCGACAGTTCGTCGTCGGATTCGCACTTCTCGTCATCGGTACCTGTTCGCCCCAGTCGCGATTCCTGGAGCGCAAAGTCACGGTCGAGGGGCGGGTCTACCGCTACCGGGTCTTCCTCCCGGCGCGCTACACGAAGCTCCGCCGCTGGCCGGTGATCCTCTTCCTGCATGGGAGCAATGAGCGCGGCGACGACAACCTTCGCCAGCTCACGATCGGCCTCCCGCCGCTGCTGGCGCGCGATCCCGCCCGCTATCGTGCGATCGTCGTCGTCCCGCAATGCCCCACGGGCCACGAGTGGTACGGCGAGAGCGAGACGCAGGCGCTCGCCGCGCTCGATGCGTCGATCAAGGAGTTCCGTGGGGACCGGCGGCGGGTGTATCTGACGGGCATCTCGATGGGGGGAGCCGGCGTCTGGTTCCTCGCGCGCCATCGTGCGCGCTGGGCTGCCGTCGTTCCGGTTTGCGGCGAGGTGGTGCGAGAGCGCGACGATCCGTTCCCGATCGCGCCGCCGGCGGACATTGCGAAGCTGCTCAACGCACCCGATCCGTATGCTGCGTTCGCGACTGCGATCGGCTCCACGCCGGTCTGGATTTTCCACGGCGCGGAGGACAACGTCATCTCCGTCGAGCAGTCGCGCCGCATGTACCTCGCGCTACGCGCGCGCCACGCCAACGTGCGCTATACCGAGTACGCGGGCCTTGGTCACGACGTGTGGGACCGTGCGTACGCCGAGCCCACGCTCCCGACGTGGCTTTTGGCGCAACGGCAACGTTAGCGCTCCTTAGTGCTCGTCGAGGATCTGCTGCGTCATCTCGTGGAAGCCGCCGCTCTTGGCGTCGAAGTAGACCGTCGCGCGGAGCGTCACCGGCTCGTGCTCGCTGTTGCTTCCGCGCACGCCGATGGCGTACGCGTGCGCCCAGAACGTCACCGTCTCGGCCGTGCCGGGAGCGACGACCGTGTTGAAGAGAAACGGCCTGCCGCCGCCCTGAAATCCCGACTGCAGCCTGTACGCGCCGGCGCCGATCTGCACCATCTCGACGCGCTTGACCGTCACCGCCTCGTTCGAGAGGTTCTGCACCTCGACACCGAGTTGCACGTCGAACGGTCCCGGCGGCTGCGACGGCGCGAGGCCATTGATCTGGACGATGTCCATGTGCACCCGCTCGGGTTCTGCCGGTTTGCTCGAACCGCAGGACACAAAGAGAAGGGCGGCTGCCAGGAGCACGATCGCGCGTTTCATACGCACATGATATGGCTTCCCCATTGCTTGGATTGAATGTCGTGGACGCAATACCGCTGTTGCATCAGAACTGGCACCACCTCCTCTTTCTGCACTGGGAGATTCCGCCGTCGGAACTCCAGGCGCTCCTCCCGCCCGGCCTCGACCTCGACACGTTCGATGGGAAGGCATACGCCGGTCTGATTCCGTTCACGATCACCGGCGTGCGGCCCGTGCTGACGCCGCCGTTGCCGTTGCTTTCTTCCTTTCATGAAGTGAATGTCCGTACATACGTGCACCGGAAGGGTGCCGATCCCGGCGTCTGGTTCTTCAGCCTCGACGCATCGAGCAGCCTCGCCGTCACCGCGGCGCGGGCGGCGTACAAGCTGCCGTACTTCAACGCGGAGATCGATTTTTCCGGGTTCGACTTCCATTCGCGCCGCAAAGACGCGCGGGGCCAGATGCCGGCAAACTGCCGCGTGCGATATGAGCCGGCCGAGGGACCGATCACCCACGCCGCGCCCGGCACGCTCGAGCATTTCCTCGTCGAACGCTACATCCTCTACGCCGTGGACAATGAGCACACCCTCCACCGCGCGCGGGTGAGCCACCAGCCGTACCCCATCCAGCGTGTCGACCTCCTCGATCTGGACGAGACCC
>DASXIH010000496.1:0-2548 GCA_036498125.1 Thermoanaerobaculia bacterium | reverse complement strand
TCCTCGTCGACTCGCTTCCCCGAACCGACTTCGTGCGCCAGAAGACATTCCAGCAGGTCGAGGATCTTCTTGCAAAGATCTCGCGCAGCGGCGACCACATATCGATCGTCTACTGGGACCCGAGGTATCAGCGCGCGAGCGTCGTTGCGGAATCTGCGGACGCCAAAGAGGTCATGGCCGCGTTCCGCGACTTCGTCATGCAGGTGAAGCCCGATACGGGCTCCTGGAATGAAGCGACGAGCGCGGCCGCCGACGTTCGCGCGTATGCCACGGTGGAACGCGGAGCTGCCGGGCGATCTCCGATGAATTTCGGTGCACAGCGCGAAGCGAGTCACTTGATCGCGCAGGAGGAGCGGCTCAGCGTTTTCCATCGCAAGACGGCGGCGCTCGAGCGGCTGGTGAATTCGCTCGGAACACGGCCGGGGAAGAAGGCGGTGATCTACATTTCCGACGAGTTCCGCCTCGAGGGCGAAGGGCCGGCATACACGAGTGCGAAGCGCTATATCGACGAGATCACACGCGCCGCGAACGCCGGCGGCGTCACGTTTTATGCGGTCCACTCGGCGCCGGTGGCCGACCCGCAGGACGCCAGCACCGAGGCGCGGGTGGAAGACAATCCGCAGGCGATCGACACCGAGGACGTCCTCCGTGTGTCCGGTGCGCTCCAGCGTCTGACGGATCCGACCGGCGGACTACTCGATCTCAATCGCAACTCCGTGGCGACCCTCGCGCCGCTGATTGCCGAGGATCTGGAGTCGTACTACTCACTCGCATATCAGGCGAAGTCCGACGGGAACGATCGGCTCCGCAGCATCACCGTGAAGGCGAAAAACCCCGCGTATCGCGTGCGTACGCGCACGGCGGTCGTCGAAAAATCGGCGGCCACGCAGGCGCGGGAAACGGTCGTCAGCCGCCTCTTCGTCGATGACGGCGGGGGCGACATCAAGCTCGACGTGCGGGAAGGGGAGCCGAAGCGGGCGTCGGGTAACCGGTGGCTGCTGCCCATCGTGGTGAAGATTCCGGTCGGCGCGCTTCAGTTCGCGGAAGAGCGGGGCAACGCTGTCGCGCACGTAGGGGTCCTCATCGCGAGCGCGAACGGCATCGCCGAGGTCACGCCGGTGAAGGAAGACGAGCTGCGCATCGTCGACCCGCACGATCCCAACGGATTCGTCACGTACTCCTGCGAGATCCTCGGCGACAAGCGAGGGAGCAAGGTGTCGATCGGCGTCGTCGACAGGCGCACCGGCGCGATCGGCGTGCGGACGATCGACAACCGGAACCGCTTCCACTGACGTACGCCCGGTAACTTCCAGCGCCCCGTCTGCGGCGGCGGCCAACGCGCGTGCGACTGTGACGGACGCAGGTGCGAACACAGCCGACGCGACTGCGAACACGGCCGACGCAGGTGCGAATACGGCCAAACGCGACTGCGAACACGGCCGACGCAAGTGCGAATTCGGCCGACGGACATCGGAACACAGCCAACGCAAGTGCGGCGGCGACCGACGCAAGTGCGAATACGGCCGACGCAGGTGGGAAGGTGCCTTCCGCGGCTCCGTAGGCAGCCAACCGCAATGCGTATGCCTCCGATCCTTCGGCTGACATACGCTTCGCGTCGCATGAGGCTCAGGACCACGGTCGTTTTCGCCGTTCTCGCCGCGATTGCGTGCCGCCACGAGCAACCGGCGCTGCAGTTCCCGAACGTGCCGGTGATCCTGATCTCTGTCGATACGCTGCGCGCGGATCACCTTCCGGCGTATGGCTACACCGGCGTCGCGACGCCGAACATCGACGCGCTGCGGCGCGACGGCACGCTTTTCCGGAATGCCTACGCCACGGTGCCGATGACGCTGCCGTCCCACGTCACAATGCTCACCGGGCTGTTGCCGCCGGAGCACGGCGTCCGTGACAACGTCGGCTTTCGCTTCGATTCGAAGGCGCATCCGAGCATTGCGTCCGTTCTGAGGAACGCGGGATACGCGACGGGTGGGTTCATCTCGTCGTACGTCTTACGTGGCGGAACGGGACTCGCGGATGCCTTCGACTTTTACGAAGACTCGATCGAGGGTCGGCCCGGCGCTCGCTTCGTCGATTACCAGCGGCCGGGAAACGTCACCGCGACGCTGGCGGAGAAGTGGGTCGATGCGCGGGAGGACAAGCCATTCTTCCTCTTCTTCCACATTTACGAGCCGCACGTTCCCTACGACCCACCCGAGCCGTTCCGCAGCCGCTACGCGGCGGTTCCGTACGACGGCGAGATCGCGGCGGCCGACGCGGTCGTGGGGAGTCTTATCGATCACCTGAAGCAGCGCGGCATCTACGACCGCGCGATCATTCTCTTCGTCTCGGACCACGGCGAAGGCCTCGGCGATCACGGCGAGAAGCAGCACTCGATCCTCGTTTACCGGGAGCTGATCCACGTGCCGCTGATCGTGAAGCTTCCGCATAACGTGCGCGCCGGAGCCGAGGTCCGCGAACCGGCCACGCTCGCCGATCTCTTCGCAACGGTGACGGCGCTGGTCGGAGCGCCAAATGCGCCGAAGACCTC
>DASXIH010000495.1:0-12565 GCA_036498125.1 Thermoanaerobaculia bacterium | reverse complement strand
GGGAGAGATTCGCCGGAAGGAGGGGCCGGCGCCACCGTCGACCTCCGACACACCGCTGTTCCGTCTCATCGCTGCGGCGGCGAGCCGGCAGTACCACGCGGCGGCCGGTCCGGAGGTTCTCCCCTTCTCCACGAGCGACTCGCGCTTCCTCCGCGCGCGCGGAATCGTCTGCTACGGCGTTCAGCCCTTCCCACTCGATTTCTTTCAGTCGCTCGGCATCCACGGACCGAATGAGCGCGTGAGAGTCGACTGGTTCGAGCAGGGTGTCATTTTCCTGCGCGAAGTCGTTCATCGATGGGCCTTCGAAGGCGCATGACACTAATTGTCAGGAACGGCGTAAAAGAAGTGGCAGAATGTCGTCAAAAGAGCCTTCAACTTTTCAACTAAACCATCTGTTTGCAGGCACTTAATTCCGGTCGCGGCCGCGGCATGTCGCTTGCGCTGGAAGGCCGTGTCAAGGAGGACGTGAATGACAAGGAAGCAAAAAGGTTTCACCCTGATCGAGCTGCTGATCGTCGTGGCGATCATCGGCATTCTCGCGGCTATCGCGATCCCGAACCTGCTCACCGCCATGCAGCGGTCGAAGCAGAAGAGGTCGATGGCCGACATCCGCTCGATCGCGACGGCGTGGGAAGCGCGCGCGACCGATGTCAACAACTACAGCGCGGCCGGTGGCCAGTCGACGATCAGCTTCGCCGGCGGCGCCGTCACCTATGCCTCGATGGTCGGCCGTCTGTGCCCGACTTACATCAAGTCGTTGCCGAAGAACGACGGATGGGGCGATCCGTACGACTACGTTACGCAGTCGAACAAACAGATTTACGGCATCCGCTCGCTCGGCAAAGACAACGCCGCAAGCAACAGCAGCGTCTACACCGCGGGCACGCAGACGAAGAACTTCGACTGCGACATCGTCTACTCGATGGGCTCATTCGTGCACTGGCCGGAAGGCATGCAGACGCAGTAGTCGTCTCCCAACGACTCTTTGCGAGGGCGCGCCGCGAGGCGCGCCCTTTTTTTTCATGCGTGAGGGGAGTTCGTGACCGCGTTCATCTGCGAGTAGAGGCGCTCGTGATAGCCGTGCGCGTCGCGATAGATCTGGGGGAACTGCGGCAGGTCCTTCGTCGCGACGACGAGGTTCACGCCATAGAGGAACGCCGCATTGCCGTCGAGCGTCCTCAGGCCGTCCGCCACGAGAACCATGAACGTTTTCCTGCGGTCGACCGGCAGCAGGGAGATGATCGGGGCGAAGTCCTGGAGCGGCGGAGGCGTCATCTGCGGCGGATGGATCACGATCACCTGCGGCGCTTCCTGGTTGAAGAAGTCGCGCGCCGCCTGCGCCGTCCCGAAGTAAAGCGGCATGAAGCCGATCAGCTTCAGCGCCTGACGCAGCGCCGGTGAATCGGCGCCCACCAGCGCCGCCTTCGCGCCGAAGCCCTCGTCGTCCGGATGGTTCATGTCCGGCATTTCCGCCGTCGCCGGCTCGCTCTGGGGAGCAGCTTCGGCGCCGGGGAGGTTGCGGCGGTCGACCGTCAGCTTCGTCTTGCAGACGGGGCACGGGAAGCTGACCTCTTTCATCGGAAGCTTCGTCTCGTCGAGCGAGAGCGGCTTCTGGCAGGAGCTGCAGACGATCTTGATCATTGCGTGCTACTCCAGCATCGACAGCATGGAGCCTTCCTCTCCCGTCTTCGTCGCCGCTTCCGGTTCGTCGGTGAGGCGCAGTGCGAGGTTGGTCGGGTTGCTGGAGTACGCGAGGGCGATCTCTTTCGAGATGACCCCGGCGTTCCAGAGCTTCTCGATCTCGTCGTCGAACGTCTGCATCCCGTCGACCGACCCGTCGTGCATGGCGTCCGTGAGCGAGCGGCCCTCGGTCTCCCCCTTGAGGACATAGTCGCGCGTCCGCATCGTCGACTTCAGGACTTCCAGCGCCGCGACACGGCCGCCGCCGATCTTCGGCAGGAGGCGCTGGGAGATGACGTAGCGAAACGACTGCGAGAAGCGCGTCCGGATCTGCGGCTCCTGATCCTTCGGGAACACGCCGATGATGCGGTCGACGGTCTTGGCGGCATCGATGGTGTGCAGCGTGGAGAGCACGAGGTGCCCCGTCTCCGCGGCCTCCATCGCGATTTCGATCGTCTCGACGTCGCGCATTTCGCCGATCAGGATGACCTTGGGCGCCTGCCGCAGCGCCGCGCGCAACGCGAGCGCGAAGTTCTTCGTGTCGCTGCCGACCTCGCGCTGGTTCACCGTCGAGCGCAGGTGCCTGTGCATGTACTCGACCGGATCTTCGATCGTGATGATGTGGTACGCCTGCTCCTGGTTGATCTGGTGAATCATCGCGGCGAGCGTCGTCGACTTGCCGGAGCCGGTCGGCCCGGTCACCAGGACGATGCCGTTCTTCAGCTTCCCGATGTTGTGCAGTTCGGCCGGCATGCCGAGGGATTCGAGCGACGGGATGCCCTCCGGGATGACGCGAAGGACGATGGCGTAGGTGCCGCGCTGGGAAAAGACGTTGACGCGGAAACGGGTCTTCTGCGGGATCGAGTAACTGAGGTCCACCGAGCCGTTCGTCATCAGCGTGCGGGTCAGATCCCGGTCGCCGCGCAGCATGTACATCGCGATCATTTCGGTCTGGTACGGGGTGAGGCGCGGCAGACCGGGGAAGTTCACCGGGGTCAACGCACCGTCGATCTCGACCTGCGGCGGACGTCCGACCGAGAAGTTGAGGTCGGAGACGCGGTCCGACATCTTCAGCATCGCCTCGAGAATGGCGTCGAGATTGAAGTTCTTCATGAGGACCTCGGGTTCGCGAGATTGTACAGCGTCGGTAGAATGCCCGGCCTGATGTCGATCGTAGGAATCGATTTCGGCGCAAGGCGCGTCGGCGTCGCGGTCAGCGACAGCGGGATCGTCGCGACGCCGCACTCCGTCATCCGCAACGAGGGCGACGTGGTCGAGAAGATCGCCCGCGTCGGCGGCGAGCTCGAAGCGGAGGTGTACGTGGTCGGGATCGCCCGCCGGGCGAGGAGCGGTGCAGGCGAAGAGCGCTTTCGCAAGTTCGCCGACGCGCTACGGCAGAGAACCTGCAAAATGGTGGTCCTCTGGGACGAAGCGCTCACGACCGTCGAAGCATCCGAGAAGCTGCGGGCCGCGGGCCGCAGCCGGCGTGACGCGGAGCGCGAGATCGACATGCACGCCGCAGCCGTCATTCTGCAGTCATACCTCGACGATCGAGAGCGGAGGACGCCATAGCTTCGCGCCGTAAATCGCGCGGCGGTTGTGCGAAGTACCTGCACTCGCCGGGGACGATCGCCTTCTTCGGGCTGCTCTTCCTCCTCGCCGGCTCGTACTTCTTCTGGCGCGCCCTCACCTCCCCGTACAAGGGATTCACGCAGCCGGTGAAGCTCGTGGAGGTGCACAAGGGCCTCCGGACGTCGACGATCCTCCGCCACCTGCAGCAGGAAGGGATCGTCCGCGACGAATACGTGCCGCTCGTTTATATGAAGCTCGTGCGGCGTGGCGACTCGCTCAAGGCGGGCGTCTACGAGTTCAGCAAGCCGCTGTCCGCCGCCGACGTGCTCGACAAACTCGTACGAGGGGACGTCATCTTCAAGAGCGTCACGATCCGCGAAGGTCTCGACCGCTTCGCCGTCGGACGCCTCTTCGCCGCCGACGGCCTCGGGAAAGTCGACGAGTGGGACAAAGCGACGGCCGATCCGGAGTTGATCCGCGACCTCGCGCCCGATGCGAAGTCGCTCGAAGGGTATCTCTTCCCCGACACGTACAAGTTCAGCCCCGGCACGCCGGTAAAGACGATCGTCACGGCGATGGTCGCGAATTTCCGGAAGCACTTTGGTCCGGAGATGGCGTTCATCACGTCGGGCCTCGACGCGCACCAGACGGTGACGCTCGCCTCGATCGTCGAGACCGAAGCGCAACGTCCCGAAGAGCGGCCGCTCGTCGCGTCGGTGTACCTCAACCGGCTCCGGAAGCACATGCTCCTCGATGCCGACCCGACCGTGATTTACGCGCTCAAGCTTGCGCACCGCTGGGACGGCAACATCCACAAGGCCGACCTGCAAATCGACTCGCCGTACAACACCTACCGGTTCCCCAACCTCCCGCCCGGTCCGATCGCCAATGCGGGCCTCGCCTCGTTACGCGCCGCCGCAGCTCCCGCGAAATCGGACTTCCTCTACTTCGTGGCTCGCCACGATGGATCGCACGCGTTCGCTACGAACATCAACGACCACAACCGTAACGTGCAGATTTATCAGGTGGAGTGGTATAGAAAACAGAGACAGGCCGCCGCGAAGTAGCGCGCGTCATGTTATTCTTTCGCGTCCACAAATAACTGAGAGAGGTCGTTCCCTGCCATGGCTGCCAAGAACAAGCCGTACGAGCAGTTCGGTCCGTACATTCTTTTCAAGAAACTCGAATCGGATTCGCTCTCGGAGCTGTGGCGCGCTGCGCGCATCGACGGAGGCTCTCTCGGGCCGCTCGTTGCGCTGCGTCGTTTCACCGGCGGGAACCGCGACGCCCTCACCTCGGCGGCACACGCCGGCAGAAACGTCGTCGCGCAGCTCACGGGCACCTCGTTCGTGAAGCATCAAGTGATCGACGCCGTGGGCAACATCGCGTTCGTGGCACATGACTACGACGGTGGCCGCTCGCTGCGCCACATCGCCGATCGTGCCCGCGGCGCCGCCGGAACGTCACCGAATCCGATTCCGCTCGATCAAGCGATCGTCATCGCGGAGAAGGTCGCGCTCTCTCTCGCGACGACTGAGGATTACCGCGTCGACGGCGCGCGCCTGGCGCACGGTGCACTGATCCCGCAGCTCATCTGGATCACGGACGACGGCGAGATCCGCGTCGCCGGCCAGGGTCTCGGCAGCGGCCTTGTGGCGTCGCTCAAGGACGCTCGCGTCGCAGCGGAGCTCGGACGCTGGGTCGCTCCCGAGATGCAGCAGTCGGGCGTGGCGACAAAGGCGTCCGAAGTCTTCTCGATGGGCGCGCTGCTCTACCTTCTCGTGACCGGCGTGGAACCGCCCGATGCGACGACGGCGAGCGCGTTCATGCAGTCTGTCGGTGCAGCGAAGACGCCGGCCGGCACTCCGATTCCGGACGACATCCGCGCCATCGTCAACCGCTCGCTCACGATCGATCCGTCGATGCGGTACGCGTCGATGGCCGACATGAAGCAGGCGATCTCCGCGCTGGCGCATGGCGGGAAGTACTCCGCGACGACGTTCAACCTCGCCTTCTACGTGAGCAGCCTCCTGAAGAAGGAGCTCGAGGGAGAGACGGTCGAACGCGACAAGGAACTGAAGGTCAACGTCGCCGCGTACGCTGAAGCGGCGCCCGTCGCCGCATCTGCCGCGCCGTCGTCTCCGATGTTCGCCGCGGGGACGGAATCCACGTCGAAGAGCAAAGCACCGCTGGCAATCGCCGCGGCCGTGGTCATTGCTGCGGTCGGCGTCGGCGGCTATTTCATGTATGCGTCGAAGAGCAAAGGGGCGGCCCCTGCGCCGAAACAGCAGGCGGTCACCACGGCGCAGATGATCCCCCAGAAGAAGGCGATCGTGACCGCCGCGCCGCTCGTGGCCGCCGCACCGACGTCGGCGACGACGACCGCGGCACCGACGAGCGCCGACGAAGCAGGGCGGAAGAAGGCGTTCGAAGACGCCGTGCAGCAGAAGCTTCAGGAAGAGATGATGAAGCTGCAGCAGGACTACACGAAGTCGCTGCAGAAGTCGCAGTCGAAGAACGCGCCGGTCCAGGTCGCGACGCCGGCCCCCGCTCCGGTGCCGCAACGCCCGACGGAGGAAGCGCCGTCAGCCGCCGCCCTCGACCAGCAGCGCCTCGCCGCGCGTCCTGAGCCCCAGCCGGCGCAGCAGGCACCGATTCTTCAGCAGCCGCAGCAACAGCAGCAGGCACCGGCGGTGGTTGAACAGCAGGCGCCCGTACATGTGGTGCATGAGGGTGACGTCGTCGACGTCAGCGATCTCGACACCGCGCCGCACGTCATCCGCCAGGTGGCGCCGAGCTATCCGCCGATGGCGGTCCGGCAACGGGCCGAGGCGACCATTCTCGTCACGGCGCTCGTCAACGAGAACGGCGACGTGGTCGACGTGAAGGTGCTGCGCGGCGACAAGCGGTTCGGCTTCGAGGATTCTGCCCTTCGCGCGGTGCGCGCCACGAAGTTTTCGGCTCCGGTCAAAGACGGCAAGCGCGTGAAGTCGTGGTTTGCGGTGCCGATCATCTTCAAGCAGTAACTAGCGCGAAGCACCCCATTCGATGTCGCTGACGCGGACGCCGAGGTCGCGGGCGTCGTTGATGATGTGCTCCTTCGCGGGGTTCACGATGCGGTCGGTCTCGATCACGAGCTCGTTCGGAGCATCGCCGCGCGCGGTCACGTTGTAAGTCCGCGTGATGTTCGCGTCCGTGGGGTGAACGGTGTCGAGCTTCACCCCGTTGAGGAGGATCGTGATGTTCGGCGCGACGTGCAGGACGTCGAGCGGGACGTACATCCGCAGGCCGAGCGAGGCGCGGCCCGCGATCGGCGGCAGCATCACGTTGCCGCGCTTCCCCATCCAGCGCCAGGCAGACGTGCCGGAGCCTTCCGGGTCGTACCACCCGTCCTTGAACGTGATGAGCTGTTGCAGCCGGAGGATCGAGACTTCGAAATAGCGGTCGCGGACGATCTGCATCGTTCGTCTGCGCGGACGCGTGAGAATCGTCGCGCTGCTCGTCGCCGTCGCCCCCTCGACCACGAAAACGTCGCGGGGACGCGAACCGGCAGCCGCGACCGGCGTCGTCTCGCCGGTCGACACGAACGGCACGCCCGGAAGAAACGCCTCGACGAACGGCTGCATCGAGTCGTGCACGTAGAGCGTCGACGAGCGGAAATCGACATGCTGCCGGATCCACTGCGTCGCAGCGAACGTTGGTGAATCGTGGCGCCGCACGTCGCGGAGGACCGGCCAGATCCAGACCGTGACGAAGAGCGCGAATACGGCGGTGGAAAGTGTCTCTGCGCGCGGCCACCGTCCGAGCAGCAAGTGCAGCCCGTCGGCGGCGAGGAGAGCGAAGAGCGGCGCGTAACCGATGGAGAAGCGGCTAACGCTGAAGTGATCGAGAACGAGCCACGCCGCGACGCAGAACGGACCGAATGCCGCGCCACTCGCGAGGATCGGCGCTCGTAGCCGCACGACAGAGGCAATCACGGAGATCGCTGCGAGGAGCGAAACGACCGCGTTGATCGGCGGCACGCGATAAGGCCGGATGAAGAAGTCGTCGAAGAGATGCAGAAGCGACGGCCGGTTCGGATTCCGGAAGGAGTCGACCTCGGTGATGTACTTCTGGTGCGCGCGGACGGCATCACGGTAGATCGTCCATCCGCCGCTGAGCTGCGCCGCCACGCCATAGCTGACGAGGACGATCAGGGCGATGGCCAGCGCGGCGACGATCGGACGGATCCAGTGGCGCGGCAGGCCGCGAAGGCTCGCGATGACCGCAGGCGCGAAACCGATCGTCAGGTTCTGCGGACGATAGGCGGCGGCGATTCCGAGCACGATCGCGCCGCCGAGGAACGCGGCATCGCTGCGGCAGCCGCGGAACAGCAATGCCACCGCGACGATCACGAGCGTCATCGACGGCACGTCGCTGAACGCCGTCCCGCCGAAGAACCAGACGTTGGGGAAGAACGCGAGGAAGATCCCGGCGATCAACGCCGTGCGGCCCGGCAACCGCAGCTCGCGCCCGAGAAAAAGCATCGCCGGAACGATGGCGACGGAGGCAAGGAACGAGATCGTTTGCAGCGCGTGAAAGTCGCTGAATCCGAGGGCCTCTAGCAACTTCGCCGTGCCGATGAAGAGCGGGAAACCGGGAGGATGCGGATGATGTGACGGGACGCTGTAGTGCCGGAGGCCGAGCATGAACAACGCTTCGTCCCAGTCCCAGGGCGAGCGCGACAACGCGAGCCACCGGGTGGCCGCCGTCAGCAGCGTCACGATCCAGGCGGCCAGCCGCTCGCCGGGAGTCAGCGGAACCGGAGCCTCGCCGAGCGAGCGCCACCACTCTTTCACCGGCAGCATTCTCCTCTGGCAGCGCTCTCGCACAAAGCGGAACCGGCATGGCGGTGCGTCGGCGGTGGCATCTCGACCTTCACGGCATACGTCGCGAGGGGACGAAGGAAAGCGGATTCCGATATCTGCATGCCGTGGGCTCGCCCGTCGCTGACGAAAAGACGCTGGCGCGCATCGCGAAGTTACGCATCCCCCCCGCCTGGCGCGACGTGAAGATCGCCCGCGGCGACTCGGCGCCGCTCCAGGCGATCGGCGTCGACAAAAAGGGACGCACTCAGTACCGCTACCACGACGGATTCCGCAGCTCCCGTGAGATGGAGAAGTACAAGAAGATCGTCGAGTTCGGCGAAGCGCTGCCCGAGCTGCGGCGGCACGTCCGGAACGACCTCAAACGCGAGGCGCTCGACCGGCAGTGCGTCGTCGCGGCGATCGTGCGGCTGATGGACCAGGGATTCTTTCGGATCGGCAACGACAAGTCGGCGAAGTTCGAATCGACGTACGGGCTGACCACGATCCGGGGACGACACGTGAAAGTCGACGGCGACGTCCTCTTCTTCGACTACATCGGCAAGTGGAAGAAGAAACAGTCGCGCGCGATCGAAGACGCCGAGGTGTCGGCGATCGTCGCCAAACTGAAGAAGATGCGGGGAGCGGAGCTCTTCCAGAACGTGCGCGACCGGCACGTCAACGACTACATCCAGTCGATCATCGGCGACCGCTTCACCGCGAAGGACTTTCGCACCTGGGCGGGAACGCTCCTCTGCTCCATCGCTCTCGCCATGCAGGGACAGGCGCCGAGCAAGAAGGAACGGAAGCGCCGGATTCGCGACGCCATCGTCGCGACGTCCGAACAGCTCGGGAACACGCCGGCCGTCTGCCGGTCGTCGTACATCTGCCCTCGCCTCCTCGACGACTACATGGAAGGACGCCCTTTCGAGACGCTCCGGAAGACGAGAAAAGGAAGCCCGGTGTCGCGCACCGGGCTATCCATCGAGGAGAAGGCCCTGCTCAAGTTCCTGCGCGAGACAATCGCCGATCGGCGAAAACAGCCCCGCGCCGCGTAAGTCCGCCGCTAGAACGTCTCCCCGACCCAGAACTCCGTCTGCTTGCCTCCCTGGTAGTGCCGCAGGTCGTACCGGCGGGCGACGTCCCAGTGAAGCTCCAGGCCGAAGAGGTTGAACGACAGTCCCCAACCGTTCGACGCCAGGCCGTTGACGAGCTGATGGTTGTTCATGAACTGGAACGGCTGGCCTTTGAAGTTCGCCGCTCCGATGTCGAAGAAGAGATTCCCGCGAATGCCCTGGAACGCGATGCCGGGGAACGCGATGACGTCGACCAGCGGGAAGCGGAACTCGAAATTCGCGAACGCGACACGGCTGCCGATCAGCGACTGGAATGGGTAGCCGCGGAGCGTATTCAGGCCGCCGAAGTAGTAGAAGTTCGAGAAGTTCCCGCGGGAGTACCCCGCGAAGACGCGCGCGGCGAATAGCGAGCGTGACGTGATGGGGATGTACTGCCGCCACTCGAGGGTCGTGTCCTGCGTCAACGTCCCGTGCTCCTTCAGATCGGGAGCGAAGTCGGCGCTGATCTGGTAACGGCGGCCGGCGATCGGCCCGAACTCCCTGAAGCGGCTGGTGTCGCCGCTGAACGAAAGCGTCGTGATGGGGAAGTTGTCCTTGCGCTGGAAGAAGAGATACGACACGTCGCCGGTGGTCGGATCGACGGCGTAGTCGATCGGGTAGTTGATGTTGCGGCTCTCGAACCCGAATCCGGCGTCGACCCGGTGATAGCGGTCGAACGGATAGCTGTAGAGGCCAAGGACGCCGGTCTCGCGATAATCCTGCTGGCCGCGCCGTCCGATGTCATTCACCTGGTCGAAGGCATTGAAGAACGAGCGGTTGTCGAACAGCCGCACGCCCCAGTTCCAGCGGTGCTGCAGGTCCATGTAGAGGAAGTCGAAGTTCGAGAACGACGACACCGAGTCGAGCGACGCGATGAAGCGGCGATTCCCGAGCATGTCGCTCATGTAAATCACCGACTGCGAGACGAAGAGCTGGTCCGAGGTGACGCCGGCGTTGACGCTGACGTCCTCGATGAACAGCTTGAATCCCTTCGTGTCCTCGATCTTTTCGGGATCGACCGCCACCTCGACCGGCGGCACGAACGGCGTCCGGCTCTCGGCCTGCAGCGGCGCCGATGGGAGCGTCGTCTTCTCGGCCTCGTGCAACGGATGATCGGTCGTCGTCGAGAAGAGCCGCCACTGCTGCTTGTAGTACGAGGCGAAGACGAGGCGTTCCTTGTTGTTCGTGCCGGTGAAGACGACCGGCATGAAGCAGCCGCCGACGACGTCGGTGTACTGCAACAGGTCGCCGGTCGCCAGGTTCAGCGAGTAGATGTTGTACGCCGCGAAGTTCGTCGGATCGGGCGGCGGGAGCGAAGCATCGCCCTGGGGCTTCGGCTCCGGTTTCGGAGCTGGAGCGAGAACGGGAGGCGTGGGAGGCGCCGGCGCGGTGATCGCTGCGATGTCGGCCGCAGTGGCAGCGGCAGGACTCGTCTTCGACGTCGCATCGATTGTCCGGTCGGTCGCCACCGCCGGCTTGCTGACGGTCGTATCGACCGCCTTCTGGATCGGTTGCGGCTCGTCATTCGTGACGCGGCCGGTCTGCTTGTCGGACGCGAAGAAAATCCGCTTTCCGTCGGGGCTGAACCACGCGTCGATGTCGTTCCACTTGCCGTTCGTGAGCTGGTACCGCTCCGCCGGATTCGCGAGGCTCAACTTGAACAGCTTCGCGTAGCCGTCGACGACCGACGAGTAGACGAGCCATTTGCCGTCGGGCGAGAAGACCGGCGCCCCGTCGAAGTAGCCGTCCTTCGTCAGGTTCGTCGTCTGGCCGCTGTTGATGTCGTAGAGAAAGATGTCGTCCTGGTTGCCGACGAAGCCGGCGAAGGCGATCTTTCCGCCGTCCGGCGAGTACGCCGGCGAGAGCTCCTGTTCCACCGGCAGCGGCGTCGAGCGCTCGATCGCACCGGTGAGCGGATTCATGATCACGAGATTGCGGCCGCGCTCCCTCTTGACGAAGAACGCGACGTGATCCCCGTTCGGCGAGAACGCCATGTCGCGTCCCATCACCGGCCCGGTCGTGAACGCCTGCACGATCGGGTACTCGTACTTCGACGTGTAGCCGGCGGTCAGATTCCGCCACATCTTCCGGTCGTTCATCTTGAAGAGAACGACGTCGACGTCGTCCTTGTACGTCGTGAAGCCCGCGATCAGGTCGCCGGATGGCGACGGCGTCGGCGAGGTCTCGTCGCTCAGCACGTCGGTATTGATGCGGAACGGGTCGCCGTATTCGATCGGCTCCCCCTTCTCGATCAGCGCCGGGAGGTACTGGTGGCGCATCCACGTCCGGAACCTCGTGTCGAATTCTTCCGGCGTGACGTCGAACGCCCGCTTCAGCGCCCGGTCGACGCTCGACCCGAGGGTGTTGCGGTATTCGTAGATGAAGTCGCGAAGTCCGTCCCACCCGTACTTCTGCTGGATGTACTTGAACACCGCGTGGCCGAAGCGGTACGCGAAGTAGCCTTCGGGATTCCGCGTGACCGACGGGATGTGGTCGTTGACGACGGCGTCGCGGAGGACCATCCGGTCCTTCGAGTCTTCATCCTGCCCCATGAACGACGCGAGGCCTTCCATGAACCAGGTCGGAGGATTCGCCGTGACCTGCTTCCCCAGCTTCCCCTGGAAGAGGATCTCGTACTCGAACACGTGCGTCATCTCGTGCTGCACGAGCTGCAGGAGCTTTTCGTCCGTGGTGTCGATCGGGAGCACCATCCGGTTCTTCGTCGGCTCCGCGAACGCCCCCACCCCTTCCGGGATGAAGTTCAGGTCGACATTCGTCTGCTCGAACGCCGAGTGGGTCGCGTAGTAGATGATCGGGATCTTCTTCGAGATCTGGTAGTTGAACGTACGCGAGAGGTAGTCGTACGCGCTCTCCGCCATGTCGACGACCCGCTGCAGCGACGGCTTCTCTTCGTCGTAGAAGTAAATGTCGAAGTGGGTCGAGTGGTAGATCTGCCAGTGGAACTTGTCGTAGACGATCTTGTTCTGGCCGAACGGGTATGCGGCGGGTGCGACGGCAAGTACGAGGAGCAGCGCGATAAGACGCTTCAAGATCCCTCCTGATCGGATCTCACTCTGTGAACACGTACCGGGTGGCTGAAGTCTCCTGTGGCACGAACATCCCGACGAGCTGGGTCTCGAGCGAACGGAGGTTCTCGAAGAGACCGAGAAGCTCGTCGTAGTTGCGCTGGTCGAACTCCTTGAAGTCGCGGAAGTTGTCTTCCAGCACCTTTTCGCCCGAGTCGGCGTTGAAGACGACAATGTCGATGTCGAAAACGAAGCCGGTGCTCTCGATCAGCACCTGGCGGTAATACGTGCGGCCGTCGGCGGGCGAGATGTACTCCTCGCTCTTGTA
>DASXIH010000494.1:0-4136 GCA_036498125.1 Thermoanaerobaculia bacterium | reverse complement strand
GGCCGCGCGCAGGTGAAGGGTTGACCTCCGGGTTCGATGTGCTTTGTGACTTAGAACGGGACCGCTCGATCTTCTGACAGAAATGTTAGGCCGGCGACCTCGGCGCGATACGGCGACGTCCTCCCGGCCCAAACGTCTCGTACGGATGTTAGGACTTCAGGTGGGGCCGTTTGGACTGCGAGCAGGGTCGTCCGGTCCCGGAACGGGGCAAATAGTCCTGCAATGGTTCCGTTCGAATCCAGAACAAGTGCGTCAGGTTATACTCCACGGCATGCCTGACGCTGTGCAGCGCATCATCGACGACGGCGCGGAACTCCAGAAACTCCGTGCACGCCTCGCGGAGCTCGATGGCGAACGTGCGCGCGTCGAGCAGGAAGTCGCCGCCTGTATGCAACGCATCGCGTCGACCGCCGGCGGCGTCGTGCCGCCGCCCGCGAACACGAAGATCTCCGGCCAGATCCTGTGGCTGCTCCGATCCAACCGCCACCGCGCCTTCGCGCCCGCCGACGTCGCGCAGATGCTCGGACTCACCCGCGTGAACGAGCTCGAGAACGTCCGCGTCCACCTTTCCCGCATGCGCGAGAACGGAACGATCAAGCGCGTCGCCCACGGCCGCTATCAGGCCTTTCCCGAGTAGCGCCGCCTTTCTTCCTTCTTACCTCGAACCTCGAACTTCGAACTTCCCGCTCCGGGGGATTGAAGTTCGAAGTTCGAGGTTCGAATGAAGAAGGAAGAGGTAATCTCTCCTTCATGCGCCGTCCGCTCATCCTTCTCCTGCTCGCTCTCGCTCCGTCCGCCTTCGCGCAAACGCTCGACCAGCGCATCGATCGCGAGCTGCCCTCGCTCGTGACGACGTACAAGTCGCTCCACGAAGCCCCCGAGCTGTCGAAACAGGAGGCGAAATCGTCCACGATGATCGCGGCCCGTCTGCGCGAGCTCGGGTACGAAGTCGCCTATCCGGTCGGCAAGTACGAAGATCCGGCCGCGACCTGCTACGGCGTGGTCGCAGTGATGAAGAACGGGAAAGGCCCCACGGTCCTCATCCGCAGCGACATGGATGCGCTGCCGGTCACCGAGGCAACCGGTCTCGAATACGCGAGCAAGAACGCCGGCGTGATGCACGCCTGCGGGCACGACATCCACATGACGACGCTCCTCGGCACCGCGAAGATCCTCGCCGACACGAAGTCGCAGTGGCACGGCACCGTGATGCTCGTCGCCCAGCCGGCCGAGGAGGTCGTGGCCGGCGCCGCCGGGATGCTGCGCGACAACATGTACGAGCGTTTCGGCAAGCCCGACTACGCGATCGCGCTCCACGACTCGCCGCTGATCCCCGCCGGCTCGATCGGCGTCGTCAGCGGCTTCATGATGTCGAGCAGCGATTCCGTGAACGTGACGATCCGCGGGGTAGGGGGCCACGGCGCGAACCCGCAGCTCGCCAAAGACCCGATCGTGATCGCCTCGGAGTTCGTCGTGCAACTGCAGACGATCGCCAGCCGCGAGCGTTCCCCGCAGGACCCGATCGTCGTCACCGTCGGTTCCTTCCACGCCGGCACGAAGCGCAACATCATCCCCGACGAAGCGAAGCTCCAGCTCACGGTGCGCACCTACAAACCCGAGGTGCGCGAGCACGTGCTCTCAGCGATCGCGCGCATCGCCAAAGGCGTCGCGATGGCCGCCGGCGCCCCCGAGCCGATCATCGAGGAAGTGAAGACCGAGCACTCCGAGGCGAGCTACAACGACCCCGCCCTCGCGACGCGTCTCACCTCCGCGCTCCGCAAGAACCTCGGCGACAAGAACGTCCCCGACTTCCCCCTGCTCATGGTCAGCGAAGACTTCCCCCGCTTCTCCCTCGGCAACACCATCCCCAGCGTCATGTTCCACCTCGGCGCCGCGGATCCCGCGAAGCTGGCCTCCGGCGCCACCATCGCCGGCCTGCATTCATCGGGCTTCACGCCAGTGCCGGAGCCGACGATCCGGGGAGGAATCAAGGCGGAGGTGGTGATGGCGGAGGAGTTGTTGCGGTGAGCCGGCCTCTCGATACTTCGCCGGCCGCATACGACTACCAAATCGAGAGATATCGCGAAATCGGGCCGGGCGGCAGATCGCGGATTGCGGCGGAGTTGAGTGACGCCGTTCGTCAAACGTCACTGGCTGCGATTCGGCAACGCCACCCCGAGTACTCCGAAGCAGAGATTCGCCGAGAGTTCGTGAGGGTCGTCTACGATATCCACCTTCCGATATGACTGCTGCGAGCGCGACGCAGAGGCTGTGAAGAAATCTCGTTTCCGTCATCCTGAGCTTGGCGGAGCGGCGAAGCCGCGGAGCGCAGCGAAGGATCTCCGAATGCTCGGCGCTGGCTACAAGCAGCGTAGTTTGAGGTCCTTCGCCGTCCTCCGCTTCGCTTCGGCGGCTCAGGATGACGAGTTGTGTGTGCGTCGTCGGTAGGCTTGTATTCGATTTCTTCACAGCCTCTCAGGATGAGGCGAGTCAATGTTCCAGCGGTTTCGGGAAGCCGTCGGATGCGATCTGAAGGATGCGTCAGAGCAGGAAGATCGGGTCGACGAAGTCATCCTCGATGTCATGGATTACATCTTCGGCTGGTGTACGCCGGAGGCGTACATCTACTCCGAGGCGTTCGATGAAACCGCGTTTTGGAAATGGTACGAGGCGATAAAGTGGTGACGAAGGGAGCGGTCATGGCGGCGAACAAAACGAAGGCTACCGAGGAGAGCGTCGACGGCTACCTTGCAGGTATCGAAGACGAGGGTAGGCGCGAAGACTGTGTGGCGCTCGCGAAGCTGATGACGAAGGCGACGAAGCAGCAGCCGAAGATGTGGGGCGCGGGTATCGTCGGGTTCGGGAGCTATCACTACAAATACGAGAGCGGACGCGAAGGCGATTCGTGCCTGGTGGGGTTTTCGTCGAGGAAGGGCGACATCGCCATCTACCTCGTCGGCGACTTCCCGGGACGTGACGAGCTGCTCGGAAAGCTCGGGAAACACAAGACCGCCAAGGCGTGCCTTCACGTGCGCAGGCTCAGCGACGTCGATCTGAAGGTTCTCGAGCAGCTCGTCGTCGCCTCCGTGGAGCAGCGAAAGCTCAATCACGCGTGAACGTGGCGAGCGACGCCCGATCGGTTACGACTTCTTCTTGGCGCCCGAGGCTGCCTTGATCTCCGCCAGGCGCGCACGATCCTTCGCACGCTGCGCCGTTCTGTTCCGCTTCGCGATTGCCGCGCGCGCTTTTTCTCCGTTTTTCTGAGACATTCTGTCCTCCGTTCGCAACGGTACCACGGCGATGGCGTCACTTCACGTCGAACGTCAAGGTGCTGTTGTCGACGAGCCAGCGGCCCTCGTGTTCCGGGTCGGCGCGGCGATAGGTTGCCGTGACGACATATCGTCCTGGCTCCGGGAACGCGAAGTTCATTCCGCCGTCCTTGGCCTGAGCCCCGGCCGCGACGAGGGTGCCGTCCGCGCGACGAAGCTCCATCGGAAGGTCCCCGAGGAAGTTGGAGTGGCCGTGTTGGTCTTCCACCGCGATGAACCGCAGCGTGTCGCCGGCTTTCATATGCGCTCTCAAAGGATTCCAGCTCTGCGGGTAGAGCTCGAGACCGAGGCGCGTCGAACCCTGCCAGTCTGCGACGGGCGCTTGCGGGCCGCAGAAGAGAAGCGCTTTCGCGTGCTCCGTCCTCGTCTCATTACCGGCGACGACCGGTTTGAATTCGACGGCGGCCATGACGACGTCGCCCGCCGCCACCGACGCCTTGAAATCGAGTGAGTGATAGCCGGACACCGGCTTCACCGCGATTCTGTCCTTCGGCTGATGGACATACGCGTGCGCCACTGTAGAGTCGCTTGGGCCGGCGCCGGTGACGTGCAGCGTGACCTCGCCGCAGTCGCCTTGCGGAACGATGTACGTCTGCGCGAAAACGGCTGGCGCGATGGTCAGAGCAGCGGCTGCGATGATGTGTCGGATCATGGTCTTCCTTTTCTCCATGTCTTGAGACGACCAAGTCCATGCGAAGTATCTTTGCCGCATGAGTCTCCTCCTCCTTCTCGCCTGCACGAGCGTCTTCGGGAAATGGGTTCCCATCAAAATCGCGAGCAACAAGCCGTTCGTCGACGTCAAGGTCG
>DASXIH010000493.1:0-4140 GCA_036498125.1 Thermoanaerobaculia bacterium | reverse complement strand
ACTACGGCGTCGCGCAGGCGAAGACCGCCGGCCGCCTCGTGCTGCGCCTCGCGGATGCGGACGTCCTCCCGTTCGAGGTGACGACGTTCGCGAGCACGGTCGCGACGTATGCGGACGAGGTGATGAAGCTCGCCGACACGGAGCGCGCGAAGATCGAAGAGAAGGACCGCCAGCTCCGCGATCACACGATGGAGCTCGCCGCCGATCCGACGAAGACGTTCGTCGCGCCGAAGGCGGAGCCGCCGGCGCCGCACCTCGAGTTCGCGCCGCTGCAGAACGCCGTGGCGCTCCTCCAGCGCGCCGCGAAGGATTTCGACGCCGCCTCCGCGAAGGCGACGCCGGAGCAGCAGGCCGCCGTCGACCACGCGCTGATGCACTTCGAGCAGGCGCTCACGCTCGAGCAGGGGCTCCCGAAGCGCCCGTGGTACCGCCACTTCGTCTACGCCCCCGGCTACTACACCGGCTACGGCGTCAAGACGCTGCCCGGCGTCCGTGAGGCGATCGAGCAGCACCAGTGGAAGGACGCAAACGACCAGATCGTGCTCATCGCGAAAGTCCTCGACACCTACACCGCCGCGGTGCGCCAGGCGACCCCGCGGTAACCGACCGCGTTCGTGATGCTATTAGTGTCACGATTGACATTCTTCGTGTCACTAGTGAGGTGGTTGACCGCATTCATAAGGTCCCGGACCGCATGCATGAGGTCCCCGACCACGTTCATGAGGCCCCCGACCACGTTCATGAGGCCCCCGACCGCATTCATGAGGTCCCCAACCACGTTCATGAGGTCCCCGACCACGTTCATGAGGTCCTGGACCACGTTCATGAGGTCCCAGACCACGTTCGTGAGGCCCCAGACCACGTTACTGAGCTCCGCGACCACGTTTTTCGAGTGCCGTACCAGCTGGATGCGATGCTAGATTCGCCCCGTGCGGATCGCCGTGTCGGGAACCCACTGCTCGGGCAAGACGACGCTCGTCGAAGCCTTCCTGGAGCGAAACCCGGAGTACGCGCACGAACCGGAGCCCTACGAATGGCTCGCTGAAACCCGCGGCGCCGATTTCTCCGCGGAGCTGACCGCCGCCGATGCGTGGCAACAGTTGGAGATCTCGGTCGAGCGCGTGTCCGTCCACGCGCCAGGCTCGAATGTCATCGCCGAAAGAAGCCCCATCGACTTCCTCGCGTACCTCGAAGCTCTCCGCACCCTCGGGCGCGAAGACACCTCGGAGATGCTCGACGCCGCGCGTGATCTGGCAAGTAGCGGCATGGCGCACGTCGATCTGCTGGTCATCCTGCCGCTGAACGACGACATCGAGCCTCCCGACGACGAAGACCCTGAGCTACGCGATGCGATGAATTCCGCCTTGCTCGAGATTGTCGACGGTGAGCTGGACCAGCACTTAGAAATCGCCGGGACTCCGCAGCGGCGACTCGCTGTTCTCGCAGCCGCGGTCGAACGCGGCCGTCGCGAACAACTTTAAGTCTTCACCGAGACAACACTTCGCGTTGAATCGCCGCCAGCGCGGTGCGCCAGTCTTCGTCGTCGGTCGGATTCTGGCGTGCTTCAGCGGCTCGCCGCTCGATCTCGACAGCCCAGGCAGACTCCACTTCCGCTTCTGTCTCTTCGAGGCTCGCGAGCAACTCGGCGGCTAGGTCAGCGCGTTCGTTGGCCGATAGCGTCAGCGCGTCGTCCAGGACTTTCTGAGCATTCGCAGTCATGCACCGAGAATCGTAGACCCACATCCTCGGCGAAACAATTCGTCGCTTGCTTGCGTAAACGGCGTCGTGCCGCGTTCCAGATTCCTCATCGTGCTTGACGCCGCGCTTCTCCTCGCGCTGCTGCTCCTGATGGCTGTTCGCTTCACCGGGCTGCTGGTTCACGAGTGGTTGGGCGTCGTGTTCGTACCGCTGCTGTTCATCCATCTGCAGATGCACTGGCCGGCGTTTGCGGTGGCGATGCGGCGTCGGACGGTCAACGACATCCTGAATCTCGCGCTGTTCGTGTTGATGACGGCGGCGACGGTGTCGGGACTCGCGATCTCGAAGGTGGTGTGGACGGGGGCGTACACGCCGTCGGAGTTCATGCGGTGGCGGTCGGTTCATGAGGGGGCGGCGAACGGGGCGTTCTTCGTCGTCGCGGTGCACATCGGGTTGAACTGGCAACTCGTGCTGAACGCGATTCGGAAACGCGTACGCGAACGGTTCCGCTGGCCGGCGGCGGCAATTGCGAGGCAGACGGCGATCATTGCGATCGCTGCAGCGCTGGTCGGGGCGGCATCGTTTGCGGTCGATCGGATGTTGCCGGCGAATCAGAAGGTCCAGATGACATTCCGGAATGGGCAGCGCGCGATGGTCTCGCCGCCGAAAGACGTCGTGGTGTTGCACGCCGATGAACGGAAGCCGGACCTGCGGCGATGGGAGACGCTCGTGCCTCGTCTGGTGGTTCTGACGCTCCTGGCAGTGATTTCAGGCTCGCTGATGAAGGTCGCGCGCAGGCGTACGACGTGAGGATCGCGCCGCTCAAGGAAGTAGCTCAAAAGCCGGAACGTGCTTTGGCCGCACGACAGTGAAATGCCGCCGATCCAATGTGGCAACCGACCGGATAGCGAGCCGTTCGGAGAGCGCCACGACCGAGGCGTCAACCGTGCCGAGCGGGAGATCGCGATAGCGGGCTACGAGCTCCGCGATCCGGATCCAGTCACCGGGTAGCACAGGCTCCGTCAGGAAGTTCCCGTTGGCGAGGTCTCCCAGAAACCGAGTCTCCGCCTGCCACCCCAAACGCGACTCGAGGAGATACGAAACCTCCGTGATGACCAGTTGGGGGACGAACAGAGGACCGGGATGGGATTCCAGAAGCCTGAGGCTGTCCTCATGGTCCGCGTCATCTTCGTCGATGTACGCGTACAGCGGTCCGGAATCGACGATCAGCGCGATCGGCGAGTCTCCCGCCGGATGATCTCTTCGATTCGGCGAGCAGTATCGCGCGAACCGCTTCGCCCCGCCTTCGCTGCGATCAGTTTTCGCCGCGTGCCGCCACCTAGATGGACTTCAATGGCTTCTCGCGTGATCTCGGAAACCGTGATCTGACGACGCGAGGCCTCGTGGCGCAGTTTTGCGTCGAGATCATCCGGTAGTTTCACAGTTGTTCGCTTCACGGTATGCCAGCATACCGGCGTGGCGTTGCGCGGTCAAACGATGACCTCGCGTCGAATCCGAGGTTGTGGCCGGAAGTCCGAACGCAAGGCCGAGGTAAACTCCTTCAGTGCCGACCAAGGTTCGAGAAGCGATCCGATTGGTCGAGCGGGATGGGTGGTATCAGGTGAAATCCAAAGGTGGCCACCGCCAGTTCAAGCACCCAGCAAAGCCAGGACGAGTGACCGTCTCTGGTAACCTCGGGGACGATCTCGCGCCGGGGACTTTCGACAGCGTTCTCAAACAGGCTGGACTCAAGAAATGAACATGCATCGATTTCTGATCGTCATCGAAAACGCCGGCATGAACTTCTCCGCATATTCGCCAGATCTCCCGGGCTGCGTGGCTACAGGCGGCACTCGCGAGGAGACTGAGAAGAACATGTATGAAGCGATCCAGATGCATCTGGATGGCCTTCGCGAGGACGGGTTGCCGATCCCCGAGTCGGAGTCCTTCGCCGAGTATCTGGTCGTGGGTGCGTAGACCAAAAGGCCGCCGGCAGGATTGCCGGCGCCACACTCAGAAGCCGTGGTGCTGCGCGCCCGACGTGCGGGCGTCTAAGTACGGCAGAATAGCGACGAGGAGTCCCTATGAACGTGTCACGTGCTTTCGCACTCTTCACGCTGGTCGCTTGGATTCCACTCTGCGCCGCAAGACCGGCCCATTCCGAGCCGGAGGATAATTCCGCCGCCACCGGACGCGTGCTCGATCCAGCCGGCGTTCCCGCCAAGGGAATGACGGTCAGGGTATCGCGTCCGGCTTCGCAGCCTCTCGTGCTCGAGACGGACGAGAACGGAGCGTTCGACCTGGATGGGATTCCTCGAGGCCGATACACGTTCAGCGTCGTCGACAAGAAAAAGAACCTCATGGCGCTCAAGGAGATCGACTTGGCCACCACGCGCCAGGTGATCTTGAATCTCGAGGAGGGACCGCACGGAACGATCGTCG
>DASXIH010000492.1:0-4778 GCA_036498125.1 Thermoanaerobaculia bacterium | reverse complement strand
TGAATGAGGGCCCGGATCTCATGAATGAGGGCCCGGATCTCATGAACGAGGGCCCGGATCTCATTCGTGCGCCCGCCGTCCTCACGCGCGAGCCCGAATTTCGTGCGGGTGTATGGATAGTCTTCAGTGTGTCCGCCCCCTGGCGAAAAGGGACGGATACTTGTCGCACCGGTCATGGACATTCAGCGCGAGTTCGGCGATCCCGAGCGCATTTCCGCGCGCCTCGCCTTCCACCGGCGTGTCATCGCCGAGGAAGAGAGTGCGAGAGAAATCTGCGATCGCGTTCTCGCCGGACCGTCGAGTTGGTGGCGCAACGCGATCCTGCAGGTCGAGGGACACCGCACGGCCGGCATGGTCGCGGTGCTCATCGAGCGCGCTGAAGCCACCTTGGCGCGTTCGCCGCTCGACGCCCTCGCGCTCAGTGAGATCGCCGTAGAGATCGCGAAGTCGATCCCTGTCGAAGAGTATCCGTACGACCACGTCGCGAAGATCCGCGGCCAGGCGTTGCGCGGCCAGGCATACGACCTCTCGTACGTCGGCCGTCTCCCGGAAGCGGCGAAGGTGGCGGAGCGATCCGACCGCTACCTCAAACAGATTCCCGTCCCACCGCCGGAGCTGGCGCGGCTCGACCTGGTGCGGTCGAACATCGCGCGGAACATGGAGAAGTACGCCGAGGCGGCCGAGCTGGCGCGGCGCGCGGGCGAGAACTTCCTCGAGTTCGGAGACCGCGAGGGGTGGCTGAAGGCGGTGAACTTCGAGGCGACCGCTCTCTACTTCGGCGGCGACTGTCGCGCCGCGCTCGCGGCATGGCGGTCGATGGAGAAGTACGCGCACGAGCTGACGGCCGAACACCGTGCGGGGTGGCTCCACAACCTCGGCATGTGTGCCTCCGATGCCGGCGATTTCGAGGAAGCGGTGCGCAGTTACGCGCTGGCGGCGGAGGCGTTCGAGCGACTCGGCCTTCCCGTGAACCGGGTGAAATGCCGCTACTCGATGGCGCGCGCCTTGTTGGCGTCCGGCCGGGCCGAGGAGTCGATTCCGCTCTCGGCGTCAGCGCGCGACGAATTCGAAGCGTTCGGGATGGAGACCGAAGCGGCGCTCGCGGCATTGCAGCTCGCCGAGGCGCTGCTGATCGCCGGCCGTCCCGAGGAGGTTCCGGGCGTCTGCCGCCAGCTGGTCGACCGCTTCGTACGCGCGGGAATCACCGGAGGCGCGATGACGGCACTCGCCTACCTGCGCGAGTCGGTGGCGACCGGCCACGGCTCGGCAATGCTCGTGCGCCACGTCCACCAGTTCATCCACGATCTCGATCCAGGGTTCGACCAGCCCTTTGCCCCACCGCATCAGCCGAGGTTGGACGCATGAAGTTCGACGACGACCTCGACATGCACGCTCTCGCCAAGGCCATCGGGAAGCGCCTGCGCGCGTTCCGCGAGCAGTACCGCCTGGGGCAGCGCGACATCGCCGAACGGACCGGAATTGCGCGCGAGTCGATCATCCGCTACGAGAAGGGGACGCTGCTGCCGTCGATGAAGAACATCGTCGTCCTCGCCCGCTTCATGGACATCACCGTCGACGAGCTGCTCTTCGGGACGCCGGAGGAACAGATCGCGATTCGGAATCCCTTCCTCCGCAAACGCGTGCTACGCATCGAGAGAATGGGCGCCGACGCGATCAAGTGGCTGCTCGATCTCATGGATGCGTTCATCCGCAATCACGCGGCCGAAGTCGATGACGAGCTGGAGCCGCAGTCGGGCGGTAAGTAGTGCTCAGCCCCGTAGCTCGGCAAGGTAGACACTTCATGGACGATCGGCGTTTATAGTGATGACCACTCACTATCGCCGGAGGATGCATGGCTCGTTTTCGCTTCAGCGTCGTAGCCTCGTGTGTCGTTCTCGTTGCGCTCCCCGCCTTCGCACAGACGTTCGCGCCGGGAGGGAGTAACGTCGTCCGGGACAGCACCGGCCAGATCGTCGGTCAGTACGACGCGGCCAACAATCAAAAGGGGACGGTGAGCACGTCATCAACGGCCTTCCCGTCTATCTCGATGCCGACCGCGATCGCTTGACGATTCACAACGAGGTCGTTTTTTACGACCAGGCGAATTGCCAGGGCACGACCTATCTCGAGGACGATGCCTACGGCGTGACGACGCCGGCAGCGTTCACCGCCAACGGTACAGTCCTCATTTCGCCGACGCGTCCCGCAACTTCGCGCGTGATCGCGAGCTACTACGACGACACGTCCGGTCAATGCACGAACAACACGTTGACGATCCCGGCCGACCCAACCCAGGCGGGACCCAACATGAAGACTCGCTTCACGGCGCCATTCACCATCGGCCCCGGCGTGTTGCCGGCGGCGATCGTCCAGGTCCCGACGAACGGCTGGCTGCTGCTCGGCGCGATTTTCGCGGCCGTGACGATCATCGCGCTCTTGCGGCTGCGAAGCTGAGTCATAACGGCCGTTGCAGCGAGTCGGGATTCTCTCCGGCGCGGAGCGAGATCTCCGCCCCTTCTTTCCCGAGCTCGAGGCACTCGAAGAGGTTGCGAATGTACTGCCCGAGGCGGTCGCCGCGGATGTTCGTCCGCTCCATCTCGTCGACGAGCGTCCGCGCCAGCGCCGCCGCCTCGTCCCGGATCACCTCGGCGCCGGGCGGGTTGTCCTCATCCTCCGCGAAGCGATAGAGAAAGTTCGACAGCCCCTCGGACGCGTCGAGCACCGGACCGGCATCGAGCGACTGCTCCTCGACTTGCCGCTCGAGCAGGTTGAGGATCCGATCCGACAACCGCGCCGCATGCGGGATGTCGAGCGGGATGTCGAAGTGGCCCATGACGCGCGGAGTGTAGCGTCTGCGCCAGCCGCGCCGAGGCGCGGCACGCCGTCATCCTGAGCCGGCGGAGCGCCGCAGGCGCGTAGCGCGGCGAAGGACCTCAAACTACGCTGCTTGTAGCCCGCGCGCGCATTCGGAGATCCTTCGCTGCGCTCCGCGGCTTCGCCGCTCCGCCAAGCTCAGGATGACGGAAACGAGCCGGCGCAGCGCCGCAGGCGCGTAGCGCGCGGCAAAGCTGCATAATCAAACGCGCGCGTGAACCCCGAACGCCCCATTCGATTCGATGAGTTCCAGCTCGATCGCGAGACGCTCGAGCTTCGTCGGGGAAACACGCCGGTGAAGCTCCAACAGCAGCCGGCGCGCGTCCTGGCGATGCTGACGGAACGCGCGGGCGATCTGGTCACGCGCGAGCAGCTGCGGCAGGCGATCTGGGGGGACGAGACTTTCGTCGACTTCGATCGTGGTCTCAACTACTGCATCAGCCAGATCCGGACGGCGCTGGGCGATACCGCGGAGGCTCCTCGTTACATCGAGACGCTCCGCGGGCGCGGCTATCGTTTCACCGGCAACGTTCGTGCGAAGGAAAGCGCCGGGACGAAACGTCCTCTCTATCTGGCGGTCGCGATTGCGTCCGTGATTGCGGTGGCGGCGGTGTTCGCCTTGACCCACCGGCCGATGACGCCGTCGATCGGAGTCGCGTCCTTCGAGTCGTCGCCCGGAGACGCGCAGTGGGCGAAGGGCTTTCGCACCCAACTCCTCAACGGCCTCTCCTCGACCGCCACCCTTCCCGTCATCGACCTGCAGTCGCAGTCGAGCGCGCGCACTCCGTGGCGCGTCGAAGGACGAGTCGACCGGAGTGCGGTGCAAGTTCGCGTCACCGTGGTTCTGAGAGACACGCATGACGGAGCGGTCCGTTGGTCCGATGCTTATTCCAGCGCGCCGGGCGACTGGATCGACGCGCAGGACTCCATGGCCGACAACGCCACGCGCGCGATCCGCTATTTTGCGAAGGATCCGCGGGCCGGCCAGCCGATGCGGCACAAGATGCGCCGCGGCGCCCCCATCGGTTATCCGATCACTCCCTCGCCTTCCGCAGGACAAAGTGCTCCTGCGGGGGCTTCACGCCCGCCGGATAAACGACCCTGACGCCGCCGAACTTCACGACGCCCGAGAGAACGCCGCCGTCGAGGTGTCCCACGTGCATCAGCATTCCGCGCGGCCGCATCCCGTTCATGAACCCGAAAGTGAGGCCGTCCGGTGTCACCTTCAGATATTCGAGCTTCATCTTCAGCTCGATGTCCGGCTCCGGCCAATTGACGAACGTCCCGGCGACGTGATCGCCCTCGACGAAGAGATGGAGCACCGCCTTGTCGTGGTTCGGCAGCTCGTTCATCCACTGCTCCCCTTCCCAGTCACCGATCCAACGCCGCGCCTCCTCGACCGTCGGAAACGGCGTCGCCAGCAGGCTCTCGACCGTCTCGGACGGCGGCGGCAATCGTTCGACCTCGGCGATGCGGTTCTTCAACTCCTCCGCATCCGGCGGGACGCCGTAAGAAGCGACGAGCGTGTTGAACGCCGAGCGCGCCGCGGCGCCGCGCCCTTCGATCAGGAGATCCTCCGTCACTTGGCGCAGCAGCGGTGCGGGCGGGATCATCGGCGCGCCGTATGACGCGGCGAGCTTGTCGTAGTAGGGCACGATGCTCGTCGTCGGACTTTCGGGCGCCGCCATCATCGAGTAGCCGGAGAACAGCTCCCGCAGCCCGAGATAGGCTGCGAGAAACTGCATCGAGTTGTGGGTCTCGTGATCGATGTGCTCCCGGTGCAGCCGCCACGATGGAGGCGCGGCAGCGGTGAGCGCGCTCCATCGATTCTCAGGCCATCCGAAGCGCGCCTCGTACGAGACATACCGCAACGGCGCGCCCTTCGCCTTCGCCCGCTCCATGAG
>DASXIH010000491.1:0-2811 GCA_036498125.1 Thermoanaerobaculia bacterium | reverse complement strand
CGACTACTCACGCACCACGCTCCTGCGCATCCTCTCCGTCGATCAGCCGGAGCAGCCGGAACGCAAGGTCGAGTATCCATTCGGAGCAATCCGGATCGAAGGACGCAGCACGCGCTGGCTCCTCGGATACCTCCCCTTCCTGCAGCCGTTGTCCGGCTCCGTACCGACCGGCCGCGGCCTCGGCAGCGACTTCCCGAACCCGTTCGTCCTGACGCACACCGATTACCCGTTCACACCGCGGACGTGGCGGGACAACCGCGCGATGTCGCGGGAGCTGCGCCGCATCGAGTCCGAGGAGCAGAAGCGCGCGAAGGTGAAAGTCAGTCCGGAATGAAGCGCCTTCTGATCACAGGCGGCACCGGAGGACTGGGCAGTGTCGTCGTCCCGCGCCTGTCGCGCGAGTACGAGTGCGTGTTGATGCGCCGCGATGAAACGCCGTCGATCGATGGTCCGCTCTTCGGCGTCGTCTCCCTCGCCGGGGCATTCGCGGGCGGCTCGTCGACCGAGGCCGCGCAGCAGATGATCGAGGCGAACCTCTACAGCTTCACGCGCGCTCTCGATCTCGCATCGCCCCACCTCGAAGACGGCGGCCGGATCGTCGCCATCAGCTCCGCCGCTTCGTTAACCCAGCCGGCCGCGCTCGCCGCCTACGCCGCATCGAAGTCGGCGCTCAACGCGTACATCCTCACCCTCGCCCACGAGCTGGCGCCTCGCCGCATCACCGCGAACGCGCTCCTCCCCACCGCCCTCGCGACCGCCCCGATGCGCGCGCAGATGCCCGACGACAAACTCGTCCCGCTGGACCGCGTCGCCGAGTGGATCGCCTTCCTGCTGTCCGACAACGGCGCAGGCGTGACGGGTCAGTTGATCAAGCTCGAGGGTCGCTGAGGACCGACAGAATGTTCCCCGCCGGATCCTTGAACCAGGCGATCGTCGGCCCCTTTCCGCGCGCGATCCCCTGCTCATCCGTCTTGATGCCCGGCATGTCGTAGTGCTCGAACTTGACGCCGCGCTTCTTCAGCTCGGCCACCGTCCCCTCGACGTCTCCGACCTGAAAATTCAGCACCGTGAAAGTCGCCGGCTCATGGTTCGGCTTCCGATACAGGAACGTCCTCCCGCCACCAGGTGTCTCCAACGAAAGCCCCTCCGGCGTATCCCTCACCGGAAGCTGCAGCACGCCGCCGTAGAACTCCTTCGCGCGATCAAGGTCGTCAATCGAGAAACTAGAGAACGTTTTCGAATCGTTTAACACGCGTGTACTCCTATCCACCGTCGCAGCAATTGCCGTGCGCGGGACACACGCGCCTACACCGTGCGCCCGAAGTTCAGACCCCATCCGGTCTTCACGAGCCAGTCCATCAGCTCGGTGCTGTTCACCGGCCTCGAGATCCAGAAGCCTTGGGCGAGGTCGCAGCCGAGGTCGCGGAGCATGTTCCAGGTGGCTTCGTCCTCCACCCCCTCGGCGCAGACTTGCTTGCCGAGGTTGTGGCCGAGGTCGATCACCGTGCGGACGATTGCGGCGTCGGCTTCGCTCGTCGTCATCCCGCACACGAACGACTTGTCGATCTTGATCTCGTCGATCGGGAGCTCGCGAAGATGCGTGAGCGACGAATAGCCGGTGCCGAAGTCGTCGACCGACAGCCGCACGCCCATCGACTGCAGCATCGACATCACCGCGAGCGCGTGCGCCGGGTCGGCCATGATGCTGCTCTCCGTGATCTCGATCTTGAGGAAGCGCGGATCGACGTCCCACTTCGTCAGCATCGAATGGATCTTCGATGGGAGCGCCTGATCGAGGAGGCTCTTCGCCGAGATGTTGACCGCGATATGGATCGGCGCACCGTTCTCCCGCCACGCATGCACCTGCGCCAGCGCGCGCTCCAGCAGCCAGTCCGTGACGGTGCGAATGAGCCCCGTCCGCTCCGCGATCGGGACGAACACAGTTGGCGAGATCTGGCCCCGCTGCGGATGGTTCCACCGCAGCAGCACCTCGGCGCGCGTCATGAGGCCGCTGCGCATGTGCAGCTTCGGCTGAAAGAACGGCTCCAGCTCGTTGCGCTCCAGCGCGTGCCGCATCTCGACGACCAGCGACAACTGATCCGCCGACTGCTTCTTCGCCTCGTTCTCGTCGCGGTGGAACGAGTATCCGGTCTGCGCCTGCTTCGCGGCATACATCGCGACGTCCGCGCGGCGGAGCAGCATGCGCGCGTCGGTGCCGTGCACCGGATAGAGCGCGATGCCGATGCTCGCGCCGATCTCCAGCACCTGGCCGTCGACGATCACCGGTTGTTCGAGCGCGTTGAGAATGTTGCGCGCCGTCCTCGCCACGTCGGTCGAGTCCATCGCGCCGCCGAGCAGGATCGCGAACTCGTCACCGCCGAGGCGCGCGACCGTGTCCGTTTCGCGGAGCTGATTGCGGAGGCGGAACGCCACCTGCTGCAGCAGCAGGTCGCCGAACTGATGGCCGAACGTGTCGTTCACCTCTTTGAAGCGGTCGAGGTCCATCAGCAGAAGCGCCAGCGTCGATTTCGTCTCGCGCGCGCGATCGATCTCGCGGTTCAGCGTCTCGAACAGCATCGTGCGATTCGGCAGGTTCGTGAGGCCGTCGTGCATCGCCTGATGCCGGAGCTTCGACACCTGCGACTTCTCGGCGCTGATGTCGCGGACGAACGCGACCCAGTGCGTCAGCGCGCCGGCGTCCATGACCGGCACGAGCTCCAGATCGAGCTCGAACTCGCTCCCGTCTTTCCGCTGCGCCGTCGCCTCGGCGGCGAATGGCCGGTGCTCGAAAACGTGCTGCAGCAACGACGA
>DASXIH010000490.1:0-7533 GCA_036498125.1 Thermoanaerobaculia bacterium | reverse complement strand
AGTGGGTCCGCGCCTACCGCAAAGACGCGCCTGCGAACTGGAACCCGCCCGCGTCGGTGATCGGCAATCCGATGCCCGGGCCGACGCTTCGCGCGCACGTTGGCGACGTCGTCAACCTCACGTTCCTCAACTCCATCGACGCCAACAAGTTCCCCAATTCGGACCAGGGCTGCGATGCGACGAACGTCTATCCGGGGAAGACCGGCGACGAATATCCCGACTGCTTCGCGGACTCGGTCTTCACCAACGTCCACTATCACGGCACGCACACCAGTCCGAACACGACCGCGGACAACGTCTTCCTCGTCATCCGCCCGACCGCGCGTGATCACGAGAACAACAACATGCCGATCATCACGCCGGACGCGGTGAAGAAGAACTTCGACAACTTCTTCGCCGAGTGCAACGCGCAGCTGAAACCGGCGACCGGGCCGAAGATGTGGCCCACCAGCTGGCGGGATCTCGACAAGCCGCCCCTCAACGAACTTCAGGCGCAGCTCATGGGGTACGTGGACAAGTACGGCATCCCGGGTTGGTTCGCGTCGAATCAAAAGCTCATCGCGAACGGCTACTGGCCGCAGTACTTCGTCGGCGCGTACCCGTACTGCTTCAAGCTGCCGGAATTGCGCGACAAGCCGCCCTCTACCGCAGCGGCCATCGTCCGGACGCCGCACACGCACGGAGCAGGCAGCTCGGAAGTGAACGAAGCCGCCGATCCGCAGCGTCCGCTCATCATGGGCCAGTCTCCCGGCACGCACTGGTATCACGCCCACAAACACGGCTCGACCACGGTCAACGTGATGAACGGCATGACCGGCGTGTTCGTCATCGAGGGCGATTCCTACGACAAGCCGATCAAGGACTACTACGCCAGCTACGGCGACAAGTTCAAGCAGAAGGTGCTGGTCGTCCAGCAGCTCGGCTCCATCCCCAACCTCATCACCAACCAGCGTGGCGACGTCAATTTCTTCGTCAACGGCAGGTTCCAGCCGGTGCTGAAGATGGCGGGCAATTCGGTGATGTGGTGGCGGATCGCGAACACCGCGGGCCGCGCCGGCGTGTACTTCGCGAGCCCGGAGGCGGGCGGCCTGGAGTGGAAGCAGACCGCGGTCGACGGCGTGCAGCTCAGCCCGCACAACTATTGGACCCGCCCCCAGCACTTCCTGCTGATGTCCGGCAATCGAGTCGATCTGCTGGTCAAGGCGCCCGCGTACAAGGCGGGAGGCAAGAACACGTACCACGTCCTCGTCTACAACACCGTCGACCCGAGCGACCGCCCGCCGGCCAATACGGGAGCGACGCCGCTCACGCTGATGACCGTCGAGGTGACTCCGGACGGGCCCGACATGAAGCTCATCCCGGAGAACGAGGCACCGAAGCTTCCGGACTTTCTCGCCGACATCAAAGACAAGGAGATCACCGGGTCGAAGATCCTGACGTTCAAGACCGACACGTTCGCGCCGAACACGGCGCCGTCCCAGTTAATCGACGGCAAGCTCTTCAACGGTGAGCTGGGAGCCGTCGTGGAACTCAATCGTTCCGAGGAATGGACGATGATCAACGAGAGCTACAACGCGGACGGGTCGAATCCGATCTCGCACCCGTTCCACATCCACATCAACCCGTTCCAGCTCACGGAGATCTTCGATCCGAATACCGTCATGGCGCCGATAGCGGCCAAGGGCACCGTTTCCATCACCAAAGGCTCGGCGACCGTGACCGGAGTCGGCACCTCTTTCAGCGTGGTCTTCCATCCCGGCGACATGATCCTCATCAACAAGGCGGTGAGAGCGGAGGTCAAGTCGGTCGAGAAAAACAACTCGATGACGCTCACCGGCGAGGCGGGATCGACGATTTCCGACGGCACGTACGCGATCGTGATCCCGCAATACACGATCGACGCGAAGACGAAGCGGCTAGGCCAGTGCGTTCTCGATCCTGACAACCCGAACACCTTCGTTCCGTGCACGGCAGCAGAGAAAGAGCCGCCGTCCGATCGCGTCTGGTGGGACGTTTTCCCGATTCCATCCGGCAAGGTCTTCACAGCGGGAGACAAGGTCGCCAGAATCCCCGGCCACTTCAAGATGCGCAGCCGGTTCGTCGACTACTCCGGCTACTTCGTCATCCACTGCCACATCCTCGCGCACGAAGATCGCGGCATGATGACCGTCGTCGAAGTCGCACCGCTGCAGACCCCGTTCTCGCACCACTGATCCATACGGTTGGGACGCTCCGAGTCACCTCGGAGCGTCCTACTGCCGATGGCCAATCACCACAATTCCGAGGTCTGGAAACGGGCGATCGAGCTGTCGCTCGAAGTGTATCGAGTGACCGTGCGGTTTCCGGATGAAGAGCTATTCGGGCTGACGGCGCAGATGCGGAGTGCGTCGATTCGGGCAGCGAGCAAGGTCGCCGAGGCGGCGTTTGGCGAGGCGCGCGATGCGCTCATCGAGCTCGAGACGATGATCATCGTCGCCGCGCGTCTCGAATACCTCGAGAAACCGGCGGCGCGGAGAATCTACCGCCTCGTCCGTGCCGCCCTGAAGTCGCTCGCCGTGGCTACGCCCGATCGAATTTCTTCGGGAACTGCTTGATGATGCCGCTGCTCAACACGTCCGCCATCATCAGGATGTGGTTCACGATGGCGTCGTAGTCCTTGATGCTGGCAGGGTAGTCGTGGTGGAGCTGATGCGTCGCCTCGTCGAGCGTCTGGTCGAGATGCGTCTTCATGGCCGACTGCAGCGTCGCGAGCGGCCAGTTGGTCGGATTCGCGCCGTGGAGAAACGCCGCGATGTCGTTCGCATTGGCGTACCACTTGGTCTTCGCGGCAGCGACCTTCGCCTGATCGCCGGCCTTCGCCGCGGTGACGAGATCGGCCGCGGTGAGGATGTGATCGCGCAGGAGCCCGGTCAGCTTGTCGCCGGCAGCCTTGCCGTAGAACTCCGCGACGGCGTTGCCGATGTCGCGCTGGTTGTCGAGCAGCCGCTGCGCCGTCGGCTGGGCGTCCGGCAGGCCGGCGGCCGCGCTGACGATGTAGAGGCGCGTCCACGTGACGTGGTCCTCCCACAGCTTGCGCATGTTGGCTTGGAATGTGTCGCGAGACATCGCGAAGAGCGGCGCTGCCAGAAACAACATCAGAGTGAGCAGAAGGGCTCGTTTCATGATGATTTTCCTCCGTGCCATTGGATGGCAGGAGGACCCAATGGGTGACAACGCTAGAACCCGCTGTCGCGGTGCTCGCCGAATGACTGCTTCAGCATTCCGACGATCTCGCCGATCGTGCATTCGTTGCGGATGCAGTCGACGATGAGCGGCATCAGGTTGGCGGTCTCGACGCCGGCATGGAGCCTCGACAGGGCGCCCGTGAAGTCGCTGCGGCGCGAAGATCGGAAAGCCTGCAGCCGCGCCACCTGATCGCGCTCGACGCTCTCGTTGATGACCAGAATCGGCAGGGTGGTCTGGTCGGCTTCGACGAAGTCGTTCACGCCGACGACGATCGACTGCTTCTCCTCGAGCGCGCGCTGCGCGCGGTAGGCGGACTCGCCGATCTCGCCTTGGACGAAGCCGGTCTCGATCGCCTGCATGGCGCCGCCCATCTTCTCGACGCGCTCGATCAGCTCGCGGGCGGCGCGCTCGATCTCGAGCGTCATCGACTCGACGGCGTACGACCCGGCGAGCGGGTCGGCCGTGGCGACGATGCCTGTCTCGTGCGCCAGCACCTGCTGCGTTCGCAGCGCGATCTTCGCCGACTCCTCGGTCGGCAGTGCGAGCGCCTCGTCGCGCGAGTTCGTGTGCAGCGACTGGCAGCCGCCGAGGACGGCCGCCATCGCCTGGTACGCGACGCGGACGACGTTGTTCTCCGGCTGCTTGGCGGTGAGCGTCGAGCCGGCGGTCTGCGAGTGGAAGCGGAGGGCGAGCGATCGCGGGTCCTTCGGATTGTGCCGCTCGCGCATGAGCGTCGCCCACAGCTTGCGCGCGGCGCGGAACTTCGCGATCTCCTCGAGAAAGTCGTTGTGCGCGTTGAAGAAGAACGAGATGCGCGGCGCGAACGTGTCGACGTCGAGGCCGCGGTCGACCGCCGCCTGCACGTACGCCAGTCCGTTCGCGAGCGTGAACGCCACCTCCTGCACTGCCGTCGAGCCGGCTTCGCGGATGTGGTAGCCGGAGACCGAAATCGTGTTCCAGCGCGGCACGTTCGCGGCGCAATACTCGAAGATGTCGGTCACGATGCGCATCGACGGCGCCGGCGGGAAGATGTACGTACCGCGCGCCGCGTACTCCTTGAGGATGTCGTTCTGGATCGTCCCTGAGAGCTTCGACCACTCGATCCCGCGCCGCTCGGCGACCACGAGCAGCATCGCGAGGAGGATCGACGCGGGGGCATTGATCGTCATCGAGATCGACACGCGGTCGAGCGGGATCTGATCGAGCAGCGTCTCCATGTCGGCGATCGAGTCAATCGCCACGCCGACTTTCCCAACCTCGCCGCGGGCGCGCGCGTCATCGGAGTCCATCCCGATCTGCGTCGGGAGGTCGAACGCGACCGAGAGGCCGGTCGTGCCGCGCTCGAGCAGATAGCGATAGCGCTGGTTCGACTCGACCGCGGTCGAGAAGCCGGCGTACTGCCGCATCGTCCAGAGCTTTCCGCGGTACATCGAGCGCTGCGGGCCGCGCGTGTACGGAAATTCTCCCGGTGTGCCGAGGTCGCGTTGCGGCTCGAACGAGCGCTCGTCCAGCGACGTTTCATCGAAAAAAGGCGGCAGCTCGATCCCGGAAGTCGTTTCCATCGCTACCCAATATAATTCGCACCCCTTCATGGCCGTCTCCGGAAATCTCAAGACCATGTCCGCGGGCGACGTCCTGCAGTGGCTCAGCCTTGCGCAGAAGACGGGAACGCTGGTCGTTCACAATAAATCGGTCGAGAAGAAGATCTTCTTCAAGGGCGGCCGGGTCATCTCCTCCGCCTCGAACGACCCCCGCGAATACCTCGGCCAGTTCCTTATGAGCCACGGCTACCTCTCCGAGGCCGAGCTGACGAAGGCGATGGAGGTGCAGCGCCAGTCCGGCATCCTCCTCGGCAAGATCCTCGTGATGATCGAAGTGATCAACGAAGAGGACCTGAACCGGCTGATGCGCCTGAAAGCGGAGGAGGAGATCTACGACCTCTTTCTCTGGAAGGAAGGCGACTTCAACTTCATGGACGACGAGCTTCCGCCGTTCGAGATGATCCCGCTGAAGGTCGACGTCACCGGAATCATCATGGAGGGGATGCGGCGCGTCGACGAGTGGTCGCGCATCCGCGAGCTGATCCCGACCGAGGTCCTAGTGCCGGTGATCGACAAGCCGGTCGGCGACGACGTGCTCGACGACTTCGAGTTCGACGACGCGCAGCGCCAGATCATCCGCGCCATCGACGGGAAGCGGACCATCGGCGACCTCGTCGTCGAGACCCGCTCGTCGTCATTCACCGTCTCGTCGACCGTCCACTCGCTGGCGCGCGAGGGCTTCATCTCGCTCACCGACGTGTCGGCGACGCGTGCCGCCGCGCACGCGCCGGCGCCCGATCTCGACGAAGACGAGGAGATCGCGTCGTTCCTCAACCGCGCGCAGCAGGCGCTCCGGGGGCGCGATTTCGAGAAGGCGCAGCGGCTGCTGAAAGCGGCGCAGAACCTCGATCCGAATCACCCGAAGGTGCGGTCGGCGGTCAAAGGCGCGGAGTCGGTGATCGTCAGCGAGCTGCGGAACGCGGGGATCATCGACTCACGCGTCCCGCGCGTCTCGAAGTCGTTCGACGAGATCACCGGGATGAACTTCTCGCCGAACGAAGGCTTCCTGCTCTCGCGCATCAACGGCTCGTGGGACATCGGCTCGCTCGTGAAGATCAGCCCCATCCGCGAGCCCGACGCCCTGCTGATCTTCCACAAGCTCTGGAAAGACGGCATCATCGCGTTGGACTAGCCCGCCCTACGTCAGCCCCACCTTCGCGCGTACCTTCAGCTCCAGCGCGTTCATCTCGCCCTTGTCGGTCTCGTGGTCGTAGCCCATCGCGTGCAGGATGCCGTGCAGGATGAGGTAGCGCACCTCGGTAGCGAGCGAGTGCTTCTCGTCGGCGGCCTGGCGGCGTGCCTGTTCGACGGAGATGACGATCTCGCCGAGGAGCGGGGCGTCGCCGGGGAAGGTGAGGACGTCGGTCGTCTTGTTCTTGCGGCGGAATTTGCGATTCAGCTCGCGCATCGATTCGTCATCGACGAATGCGATCGACAGCTCCTCCGGCTCGACGTCGACCGCGCGAAGAACACGCCGCGCAAAGGTGGCGATTTCGCGCTGCGTCAGGCGCGGGACGCTTCCGCTGACCTCGACGCTGGTCACGCCTGAGATGCCTGCTCCCGCTCTTTCACCTCTCGCTCGACCTTGTCATACGCGACGACGATCTTCGCGACGAGCGGATGGCGCACCACGTCGCGGTCGGTGAAGTCGAAGAAGCGGATCCCTTCGACGTTGTCGAGGATGTTGCGCGCCTCGCGGAGGCCCGACTTCTTTCCGGTCGGGAGGTCGACCTGCGTCACGTCGCCGGTCACGACGCACTTCGAGCCGAAGCCGAGGCGCGTGAGGAACATCTTCATCTGCTCGGGAGTCGTGTTCTGCGCCTCGTCGAGGATGATGAACGAGTCGTTGAGCGTGCGGCCGCGCATGAACGCGAGCGGCGCGATCTCGATCACGGTCCGCTCCATCATCTTCTCGACCTTCTCGAAGCCGATGATGTCGTAGAGCGAGTCGTAGAGCGGCCGGAGGTACGGGTTGACCTTCTCCGCGATGTCGCCCGGGAGGAAGCCGAGGCGCTCGCCGGCTTCGACGGCGGGACGGCAGAGGATCACGCGCTTGATCGACTTCTCGGCGAGCGCCGCGGCAGCTGCCGCGACCGCGAGGAACGTCTTGCCGGTGCCGGCGGGGCCGATGGCGAAGACGATGTCGTTCTCCTGGATCGCCTGGAGGTACTTCTTCTGCGCCAGGTTGCGCGGCGTGGCGGCGCGCTTGAGCGCCGGCTGCAGCGACTCGTCGGTGAAGAAGTCGATCAGATCCGTGTCGGGTTTATCGCGCAGGACGCGGACTCCGGTCGAGACGTCCGACTTCTTGAGCGGGTAGCCGCTCGCGATCAGTTGCTGCATCTGCCCCAGGAGCCTCTCGACGGGCGCCACGTCATTGGCGGAACCCTGGACGTTGATCTGGTTCCCCCGCGACGAGATCCGTACCGCGAACGAGTCTTCGATCAGGCGGAGGTTCTCGTCATGGTTGCCGAACAGCGTGTGCATCCCTTGTTCGTCGAGCGTCAGTTCCATTCACTCTCCTGTGATGACTCCGGTCGGTGCATACATCGATATCCACACTTCGCCGTATTCCGCGCGGCGCAAGAACCGTAAGTGCTTCGTTTCTGATGCCAGGTTCGTCTTTTTACGGTGTTCGATGGCGATGATCGCATCTTGCGACAGCGGCAATTGGTTGATCTTGTCGAGCAGGGCGTCGTACCTCGCGAAG
>DASXIH010000489.1:0-4474 GCA_036498125.1 Thermoanaerobaculia bacterium | reverse complement strand
CGGTGCCGAGTACGGGGAAGCCTTTCGGGGTGACCTTGGCGGTGTACGCGGTCGTGTCGTGGTCGTGGAGCTCGGTGACGGTCACGAAGCCGGCGCGCTCGAGGTTGCGGAGCGTCTGCAGCGCCTTCACGTCGTAGTCGTCCTGCGGCGCCTTTGCGTTCCACCAGACGCGCTGCGGCACCTCGGCGTAGATCGGCTCTTTCGCGAACTGGGAGCCTTGGATGATCTCGGCGGCCTTCTGCGCGGTCAGCGGCTCGCGGCGCTGACAAGCAACCAGCGCGATGGCGAGCGCGAGCGCGAGACGAATGCCTTGACTCGATTTCCGGCGCATGCTATCCCCGCAACCCCTTCATGAAACGTGTGATCGAACGCGCTCTAGACGCCCTCTCATCGCTGGTTCTGCGCCACAGCAAACAGATCGCCATTGCGTCCCTCGTGCTCGGGATTCTGGCGATCGCGGCGGCGTCGCGGCTGTCGTTCGATCCCGATCTACTCAACCTCATCCCGCAAAACAACAAACAAGTCAACGAGTTTCGCGACACGCTCCGCAGCCTCGGCACGATCGACTACCACATCGTGGTTGTCCAGATCCCTCCCGGCCCCGACCCGCACGACTACGACTCCGTCATCACCAACATCGCGGAAGGGTATCGGAAGAGTGCGGGGATCGAGGACGTCAGCTACCGCGTCCCGAACCCGATGGACTTCGTCGACGTCGTCCTCCCGCGCGCGCTCCTCTTCCTGACGCCGCAGGAGCTGACGCAGGTCGCCGGGCAACTCTCCGACAAAGGCATCCACGACGCCGTCGTACGCGACCGCACGCTGCTCGAGACCCCGCAGTCCTTCGCGCTCAAGCAGTTGGTGCAGTACGACCCTTTCAACCTGGCGCCGATCTTCATCAAGAAGTTCCAGAGCAGCGGCGGCGGATTCAAGCTCGACACCTCGAGCGGCTACTACCTGTCGGCCGACCACACCACGCTGCTGATCCTCGTCAAGCCGAAGAAACCGGCGCAGGACGTCAACTACGGACGGCAGCTCCTCGCCGACGGAGCGCTGCTCGAGGCGAAGGCGCTGGCCGACTTCCACAAGACCGCGGCTCCCGGTACGCCGCTACCGAAGATCTTGCACACCGGCGGGTATCAGATCGCCGTCAGCGACGCGAACCTGATCCAGCAGGACGTGATCATCAACATCATCGGATCGGTAATCGGCGTCCTGGCGTTGTTCCTCTACGCCTTCCGCCGCGGCGCGTCGATCGGATACGCCGGCCTCCCGATGCTTCTCGGTCTGCTGCTGACGTTCGGCATGGCGGGCCTCACGTACGGAACGCTCTCGTCGCTCAGCGCCGGTTTCGCCGCGCTCCTGGCAGGCCTCGGCATCGACTTCATCACGGTGCTTTACGGCCGCTACGTCGACGAACGGAACCGCGGCGCGACGATGCCGCAGGGCATCATCGTCACCATTCGCTCCACGCTGCCGGGCGTGCTGATCGCCGCGATCACGACCGCCGCGACGTTCTTTTCGTTCCTCGCCACCGATTTCCGCGGGATGACGCAACTCGGCTTCCTCACCGGCGTCGGCATCCTGCTGTTCCTCCTCGCGGTCTTGTTCCTGCTCCCGTCGCTGATCGTCCTCGGCGAGCACGCGAGCAAGCGCGCGCCGAAGCTGTATCTCCATTCGTTCGGGGCCGGCAAAGTCATCGACCGCTCGATCCGGCGGCCCGGTCTCACGATCGCGATCTGGTGCGGTTTCATCGTCCTCTGCCTGGCGCTCTCGTTCCGCCTCCGCTTCAGCGACAACATCCAGGACCTCCGCGCGAAGGGGAACGAAGGCGTGATCACGCAGGCGGCGATCACGAACAAGTTCGGACAGTCGTTCGACGCCATGATGTACGTCGTCCACGGCAAGACGCTCGACGAGGCGATGGACAAGACGTACGCCGCGTCGCACGACCTCCAGCCGCTCGTCGCCGATCACACGATCGCGTCGTTCAACTCGATCTCGACCTTCCTGCCACCGCGCGACCAGCAGCTCGCCGTCATCGCGGAGCTGCAACGCGGCCGCGCCGACCGCTTCAACGTCGCGCGCATTCAGAAGACGTTCAATACGGAGCTGGTCGCGAACGGCTTCCGTCCGGAGCCGTTCGAAAACTCGATGCGGCTGTTCGCGCAGGCGCTGTCGCCGGAACAGCCGGTGTCGCTCGCGAACATCAACAATACCGAGATCATGAAGCTCGCCGCCCGGTTCGTGAAGCCGGTGCATGGCGGCTGGATGTCGGTGATCTATGTCTACCCCGTCAACGGCAAATGGCCGCGCGAAGTGCCGCCGGCGCTCCTCGCCGTTCCCGACCGGCACCCCGGTGACGTGCTGACAGGCGTGAACCTCGTCAGCCAGACGCTGCGCCGGATCGTCATGGCGGACGCCAAGCGCTCCACGCTGATCGGCTTCATCGCCGTCGCGCTGCTGATGTTCCTCAGCTTCCGCACGATCAAAATGACGCTCCTGACGTTCGTGCCATTCGTCGCCGGCGCGGCCGGGATGCTCGGTCTGATGGCGCTGTTCGATCTCGAGTTCAACTTCATGAACATCTTCGTGGGGCTGATGATCATCGGCGTGGCGACCGACTACGCGGTTTACATGCTGCAGCGCTACAAAGAAGACCCGGCACATTTCCCGCGCGCCGCGCACGAGACCGGCAAGGCGATCGTGATGGCGGCGCTGACGGCCATCGTCGGGTACGGTTCATTCGCGATCTCGCACTATCCGGGCCTCCGATCGATTGGGTATGCTTCCACTTTCGGGATCGGCCTGAGCGGCCTTGCGGCGATTACCCTGCTGCCGGCGATCCTGGTGCTGGGAGAGAGAAGGGATGCGTAGCAGTTTATTCTGAGGAGCGAAGCGACGAAGAATCTGGAACTTCTCGCGACGAGCACCCGATCCTTCGCTTTCGCTCAGGATAAACTCGAACGCGATCCTGGTGTTGGGAGAGAGAACGAATGCAAACGAATGAGATGACGATTCCGGCAGTCCTTCGCACGCGCCTGATGCTCGACCGCGTGGAGGTGAACCTCCTGACGATCATCGGCGCGAGCCTGTTGATCGCCCTGGCCGCGCAGATCGCCATTCCGATTCCGTTCTCGCCGGTGCCGCTGACGATGCAGCCGCTCGCCGTGCTGCTGGTCGGCGTGACGCTCGGCTCGCGCCGCGGCGCCGCCGCGGCAGCCCTCTACCTCCTCGAAGGCGCGAGCGGTCTGCCGTTCTTCGCGCAGGGACACGGCGGCGCGTTCTGGCTCACGGCGGCGACCGCCGGCTACCTCTGGTCGTATCCGTTCGCTGCGTTCGTCGCCGGCTGGTTCTCGGAGCGCGGCTGGGGCTCGACCACGCTTCGCGCGGTCGCCGGCATGCTCGCGGCTCTCGCGATCATCTACGCCGGCGGGTTCGCCTGGCTGACGATGCTCTCCGGCCCCCGCGCCGCGATGGCGATGGGTATCCTCCCATTCGTCGTCGCGGATATCGTGAAGGTGGCCCTCGGCGCGGCGCTCCTCCCGCAATTCCAGAAGCTCGTTCGCCGTCTGGCATGAACCGGATCGCGGTCGCTCTTCTCACAGCGGCGCTCGCACTCCCCGCATCTGCCGATCCGGTCGCGCAGATGCTGCGGGACGTCGACTCGAAGCGGATCGAGCACACGATCAAGACGCTCGTCTCGTTCGGGACGCGCAGCACCCTCTCGTCGCAGGACGATCCGAAGCGCGGCATCGGCGCGGCGCGTGACTGGCTGTACTCCGAATTCAAGAAGATCGCGGAGACCTCCGGCGGCCGGATGACGGTCGAATTGCAGTCGTTCGACCAGGAACCGGGGAAGTTCGCCCGGATCGCGAAGACGACGAAGCTGACGAATGTCGTTGCCACGCTCCACGGCACGCAGCCGGAATCGGAGAAACGCGTCTACGTCGTCAGCGGCCACTACGACTCGATGTGCACCAGCCCGACCGATGCCGACTGCGATGCGCCGGGCGCGAACGACGACGCCTCCGGCACGGCCGCCGTGCTCGAAGCGGCGCGCGTGATGGCGCCCCACAAGTTCGACGCGACGATTGTCTTCATGACGGTGCCCGGTGAAGAGCAGGGGCTGGTCGGTTCGACGCACTTCGCCGAGGTGGCGAAGCAGGGGCAGATGGACATCGACGCGATGTTCACGAACGACATCGTCGGGAACACGCTAGGCGGTAACGGCGTCCGTGATCGCAAGACCCTTCGCGTCTTCGCGGAAGGGGTGCCGAGCGACGAGAGCGAAGAAGAAGCGCGGATGCGGCGCAGCGTCGGCGGCGAGAACGACTCACCATCACGCGAGCTCGCGCGCTTCATCGTCGAGACGGCGAAGAGCAAGCTGCCGGACTTCCACGTCCAGCTCATCTACCGGCGCGATCGCTACCTCCGGGGCGGCGACCACATCACGTTTCTGGAGCGCGGCTAC
>DASXIH010000488.1:0-4361 GCA_036498125.1 Thermoanaerobaculia bacterium | reverse complement strand
AAGCTGAAACAGCAGGGCGTCTACGACCGCGCCCTGATCATCCTTCTTTCCGATCACGGGGAAGGGTTGAACGAGCACGGTGAAGAGGAGCACGGCATCTTCCTCTATCGTGAAGACCTGCAGGTGCCGCTCATCGTGAAGCTGCCGCGGTCGTCGCAGCACGGTGCGACGGTGAAAACGCCCGTCGAGCTGGTCGACGTCTTCCCCACGATCCTGCAACAGACGTCGACGCCGATGCCGGCGGGACACCACACCGGCGAATCGCTGCTGACGTTTCTGAAGGGCGGACAGGACCGGCCGATTTACTCCGAGACGTTCTACCCGCGCTTCCACTTCGGCTGGAGCGATCTTCATTCGCTGATCGAAGGAAACGACCACTTCATCCGCGCGCCGCAGGCCGAGCTGTACGACCTCGCGACCGACCCGGGCGAAAAGAAGAACGTCATCGAGCAGAACCGCCGCTCCTATGTGCGGATGCGCGAGGCGATCGAGCCGTTCATCCGGGTCGCCGCCGCGCCGTCGAATATCGATCCCGAGGATGCGGCAAAGCTCGCGGCCCTCGGCTACGTCGGTTCCACCGTCGACACGCACGCCGGCGCAAACCTTCCTGATCCGAAGACCACCATCGGCGTTTTCAATCAGATCCGGCAGGCATACACCTGGTACCGCAACGGCAAAGAAGACGACGCGCTGCGGCTGACGAACCAGCTCCTCGCCGACAACTCGCAGATCACCGATTTGTGGGACCTGAAGTTCAACATCTACGACAAGCTCGGAAAAAAAGCCGAGGCGATGGAAGTGGCGAAGGAAGGGCTGCGGCACGCGCCGACGTCCATCGCGCTGCTGTTCGACGTTGCCACGAGCGCCCTCGCGCTGAACGACTTCAATACCGCGAAAGAGCACGCCGAGATCGCCATGAAGATGGAGCCGGGGCGTGCGCACGAGATCCTCGGCCGCATCTACGCGGCGCAGGGCGACCGCACGCACGCGGTGCAGGAGGAGAAGGCGGCGATCGGCGCGATGTCCGATCCGACGCCCGCGTTGATCACGCTCGCGTCGCTCGCAAAGGAAAGCGGCGATCTGAACGGCGCTCTCGACTACCTGAATCAGGCTGCCGACCGGGCCTCGCACCGGCGTTCCGCGCGCGTGCCGGAGCTGCATCTCAATCGCGGCGACGTCCTGGCGCGGCTTGGCCGTAACGATGAAGCGGAAAAGGAGTTCCGGGCGGAGATCACCGACTTCCCGAATGATCCGCGCGCGTACACGTCGCTCGTGCTGCTGCTGTCGTCCGAGAAGCGTTTCGAGGAGGCGACGAACCTGATTTACCAAACCGTCCAGGCGGCGCCGCAGGCGCATTCGTATGCGCTCGTGTCCGACACGCTGAAGGCGATCGGCGACGAGAACGGCGCGCTCTTCTGGGCGGCGCAAGGGCTGCGGAAGTATCCGCAGGATCCCGAGCTGCGACGGATGCCGGTGCTCGCCCGTCTGATGAAGTGATGGCGAAGAAGATCGTTCCCGTCCCTGTCGTCATCGCAGTCGCGGCCGCGCTGCTGATCGGATGTCACCGAAAGGAAGCGGTGTCCGAGATGAAGGCGGCGCCGCGCGACGTCATCCTCGTCACGATCGACACGCTGCGCGCCGATTCGCTCGGCTTCGCCGGCAAGACCGAAGTCAAGACTCCGTTCCTCGACTCGCTCGCCGCGCGCGGCATCGTGTTCATGAATGCGCACGCGCACAACGTGATCACGCTGCCGTCGCACGTGAACATCCTCACCGGCTTGTATCCCTTCCAGCACGGAGTCCGTGAGAACGCCGGCTTCACGCTCGACCCGAAGACGCCGACCGTCGCAACGCTGCTCAAGCCGCTCGGCTACTCGACCGGTGCATTCGTCGGCGCCTTTCCACTCGACGCGCGCTTCGGCCTGAACCAGGGATTCGACGAGTATGACGACAACTACGGCAAGGGGCAGTCGACGGTCGACTTCGTCGTCCCGGAGCGCCAAGCCGAGGCTGTGCTCAAGGCGGCGACGGCCTGGTGGCAGAGCCACGATCATCAGAAGCGCTTCATGTGGGTGCATCTCTACGATCCGCATGCGCCGTACGATCCGCCGGAGCCGTTCCATACCGAATACCGCGGCAACGAGTACCTCGGTGAGATCGCATATGTCGACAGCCAGCTCGCGGCGCAACTTGGGCCGATCCTGCAGGCGGATCCCGACGCGCTCGTGATCGTCACCGGCGATCACGGCGAGGCGCTCGGCGATCACGGCGAGCTGACGCACGGCCTCTTCGCCTACGAGTCGACGCTGAAGATTCCGCTGATCGTCGCCGGCGGAGGGCTCGCACATCGCGTCGAGAACGGGTACGTGCGGCACGTCGACATCGTCCCGACCATCCTCGCCGCGACCGGCGCCCACCCGCCGCCGAACCTCCGCGGCGCGCCGCTCACCGCGGCGATCGGGTCGCGCGACAGCTACTTCGAGTCGCTCTCCGCATCGCTGAACCGCGGGTGGGCGCCGCTCACCGGCATCATCCACAACAGCGAAAAGTACATCGACCTCCCGATCCCGGAGCTCTACGACCTTCCGCACGATCCGAAGGAGACGAACAACCTCCGCGCGGAGCGGCGGCGCGACGTGGAAGCGGCGCGCGCGCTGCTGGTTCCGATGAGGGTCGAGCCGGGAACGCGCACGGTCGATGCCGACACGATCGCGAAGCTCCGCAGCCTCGGGTACATCTCCGGCTCCGGCGGCGGAAAGAAAACCTTCACCGAGGCCGACGACCCGAAGAACCTCGTCGGCCTCGACAACAAGTTGCATGAGGCGATCGACGCGTTCGAGCGCCATCAGCCGCAGCGGGCGCTGGAGCTGGCGCGCGCGCTCGTCGCGGAGCGCCCCGACATGATCGCGGGACGCGAGATTTACGCGTTCATGCTGCAGGAGAACGAGCAGGTGCCGGAAGCGATCCGGCAGCTCGAGACGATCGTGCAGGACCCAAACGCGAACGTCGACAACTACGACTCGCTGGCGCTGCTGTACTGCGAGACCGGGCATCCGGATAAGGCGATCACGCTGCTGCAGCCGCATGCGTCCGGGAAGGACCCGGATCTTCTGAACGCGTACGGCGTCGCGTTCCTCGACATGGGCCGCTTCGCCGACGCCGACCGCGTCTTCCAAAACGTTCTCACGATCGATCCGAACAATGCCCCGGCGCTGCAGAACCTCGGCATCTCCGCGCTCCGTCGCGACGATCGCGCAAGGGCGATGGATTACCTGAATCGCGCGCTGACGCTGAACCCGCGGCTCCCGAACGCGCTGAACACGCTCGGCGTCGCATACGCGGATGCGGGGCAGTTCGCGGAGGCGGTCGACTACTGGAACCGCGCCGTCGCGGTCGATCCGCGGCAGTACGACGCCCTCTTCAACATCGCGCTGGTCGAGACGCGTGCCGGCCACCGCGAAGAGGCGAAGCGCGCGCTCGCGCAGTTCATCCGCACCGCCCCGCGCGCTCGTTACGGGCCGGACATCGACAAGGCGACGCAGGCACTCGCCGCCCTTCACTGAGGTTGGGGGCAGCTATACTTTTGCTTGTTGGCGATCGACGACCTGTCTGAATTCGAGGAGCGTGTCGGCTACCGGTTTCGCGACCGCGAGCTCCTCACGCGCGCGCTGACCCACAAGTCGTACTCGCACGAGGCGAAGACGGAAGCGATCGGGCACAACGAGACCTTCGAGTTCCTCGGCGACTCGGTGCTCGGTTTCGTCGTCGGCGACCTTCTCTTTCGCAACTTCCCCGCGCTCGACGAAGGGGCGCTCTCGAAGATGAAGGCATTCCTCGTCAGCGCTACCAGCCTCGCCGCGCAGGGGCGCGAGTACGGGATGGGCGATGTGATCCGGCTCGGGGTCGGCGAGGAGAAGACGGGCGGTCGCAAGAAGGACTCGCTGCTCGCGAACCTGTTCGAAGCGATGATCGCGGCGGTCTACCTCGACGGCGGCATCGAGCCGGCGCGGCAGCTCATCGAGCGGTCGTTCGCCCCGAGCATCGCCGAGATCAACGCCCTCGACCTGCTGTTCCACGACTACAAGACCGCGCTGCAGGAGATGGCGCAGGGGAGCGGCCTGCCGCTGCCGGAGTACAGCGTCGTCGACGAAGTCGGCCCCGATCACGACAAGACGTTCATCGTCGAAGTGAAGGTCGGCCGCCTGATCGCGCGCGGCGAAGGCTCGTCGAAAAAGGAAGCGCAGCAGCAGGCCGCCAAACATGCGTTGGTCGACGCGCAGTCGTAGCGAGAAGCACGCCCCTCACCCGGCCTTCGGCCACCCTCTCCCGGAGGGAGAGGGAGACGAGTTGAGACATCTCCC